>NZ_RHFJ01000054.1:0-20330 GCF_003718675.1 Marichromatium sp. AB32 | reverse complement strand
ACAGCGCCCCCCAGCCGATCAACCAGGGCGCCAGGGCGCGGCACCAGGGGCGGGCACGGTCGAACCAGTAGGCGCTCACCAGCCCGGCGAGGGCGATCGTCAGCGCGCCGAGTACTTCGGCGCCGAGGAAGGGGCGCGGGTCGGCGGCGGTCTCGGCGAAGGGCAGCGTCAGTGCCGCGCCGAGCTGGAGCAACAGCGCGAAGACCAACACCCGCGTCTGCTCCTGACGGGCGCCGATCCAGGCCATGGCCGCGCCCTCGAGCGCCCAGAAACCGGCGGTGAGTTCGGCCTCGAGGGCGAAGGCCGGGGTCAGCGACAGCAGGATCACCGCGAGTGCGAGGAAGGTCTGGGCGAGCAGCGTCGTGGCTGGATGTCCGTCGCGTCGCAGCCAACCGGCGAGGACGAGATAGAACAGCCCCATCGCCAGGGTCGAGTAGGCCTCGCCCCAGGGCAGGTGGGCGACCAGCGCGAGCTGACAGGCGAGGGTCAGCAGCGGGGTGCCGAACACCAGGGTGGCGTCGACCGGGGTGGCGGAGCCCGGTGGTCGGTGCCGGGCGTGGAGCACCGCCACGGCGACATAGACGAGGAAGAAGTAGATCAGGAAGGGCTCGACCCGATGGAACAGTGCCGGCTCGTAGCGCAGCACGCCCCAGACGATGCCGATGACGAAGGTGAAGGCGAAGCCGAGCAGGTTGAGCGCGCGCCAGCCGCGCGCCCAGGCCAGCGCCAGCACCAGGGTGTCGAGCAGGGCGTAGTAACCGAACAGCACCACCGGGTCGCCGCCGCCGTCGGCGCTGATCAGTGGCGCGAGGAAGCCGCCGATCAGGCCGAACCAGGCGAGGCTGCGCGCCTCCTGGGTGAGCGCCAGGGCGAGACAGACGAGCGCGATCAATGCCAGCAGCGCGAAGGCGGCCACGGGCCCGAGCAGCCCGGCAAGCACATGGGCGCCGTGGACGTCGAGATAGAGGATGCCGATGGCTGCGCCCTGGAGCAGCAGTCCGTAGTCGCGATTGCGCGCGCACACCCGCCAGCCGAGCCCGAGCAGCCCCAACGCGGCCAGCGCGATGGCGCCGAGACGCAGCTCCAGCGACAGCCGCAGCCACTGCTGGTCGACCGCATACTTGATCAGGAAGCCGGTGCCGACGAACACCAACAGGATGCCGATGCGCACCAGCGGATTGGCACCGAGCAGGCGCTCGCGCAGGCGCCAGGGGGCGCGTGGGGCAGGCGTCGGGCGGGGCGGGGTCGGCGGCGGGGCGGGTAGGTCGAGCGACAGCGGCTCGGAGTCGGGGGCTTGCGCCGGTTCCGGCTGGGGCTCCGCGGGCGACGGGGTCGCACGCCCCAGCTGCTCGCGCAGCATCCGCTCGAGCAACTGCTGGCGGGCGAGCACGAAACCGAACAGTGCGCCGATCAGCGGCGCGGCGAGTCCGTCGAGCCCGGCCTCCGCCAGCCATAGCCCGCCGGCGAGACCGACCAGGGTCAGGATCAGGGTCAGGGCCATGCCGGGTTCCTCGTACCGCCGTGTATGCCGACACGTTAGCCCGGCGCTCGGAGCGGGGCAATCGGGGCGGCAGCTATCAGCCACCAGCTACCAGCTACCAGCTACCAGCCACCAGTCGTCAGCCGTCAGCCGTTGCCGCCAGTCGCCAGCTGTCAGTGGACGCTTGTGCTCAACGACGGTGGTCAAGGACTGTCCGCCCTTTCACTGGCGGCTGGCGGCTGGCGGCTGGCGACTGGTAGCTGGCGACTGGTAGCTGGCGACTGGTAGCTACCCGCCGGCAAACTGCTATGATGCGCCGGCGGTCTGGCCGCCATCGTGTTCGCGCCCGCTCGGGCCCCTTGTTGCGGAGAGACGGATGAATCCGGAAAAGGTCGTCTTCGGCTTCTTCATCGTGCTCGCCCTGACGCTGAACTTCGGGTTCTTCGTCGGCGAGATCGACAATCCCGACCATCATCACGCCTGGGAGCTGTTCGCGGTGATCGTGGTCAATCTCGTTGCCACCGTGCTCAAGTTCGGCGACCGCACCCAGCTCGGCGCGGTGCTGCTCGCCACCAGTCTGGTGGCGATCCTGCAGCTCGTCGCCGCGGCGCTGGTGTGGACGGCGGTGGTGCACGTCGGTGAGGGCGGCATGACCCCCTCGGCGATGGCCAGCATCGTCTCGCTCGCCGGCGGGGCGATGATCGCCAACGTGGTCTCGGTGGTGCTGTTGCTGATCGAGACGGTGATGCTGCGCCGCTGAGCGGTGCGGCGCCGCGACCGGGGGAGCCGTCGCATGGATACCATCGTCTTTCTCGTCTTCCGGCGGATGCGCGCGCCGCTGCTGTCGCTGATCCTGGTCTATGCGGTGGCGATGGCCGGGCTGGCGTTGATCCCGGCGCAGGACGCCGCCGGCGAGCCGGCGACGATGAGCCTGTTCCATGCCTTCTATTTCGTCAGCTACATGTCGACCACCATCGGTTTCGGCGAGCTGCCCAATACCTTCACCGATGCCCAGCGGCTGTGGGTCTCGGGTTGCGTGTTCGCCACCGTGGCGGTGTGGATCTATGCCATCGGCACCCTGATCGCGCTGCTGCAGGACGCGACCTTTCAGCGCGCGATCCGCGAGCGCCGCTTTCGCGCCCGGGTGCGCGGGCTGTGCACCCCCTTCTATCTGGTCTGCGGCTATGGCCAGACCGGCAGCGCCCTGGTGCGGGGGCTAACCGATCGTCATCTGCATGCGGTGGTGGTCGATATCGATCCAGAGCGCATCAATCTGCTCCAGCTCGAGAACCAGCGCGAATACGTCCCCGCGTTCTGCGCCGACGCGCGCAGTCCGGCGCACCTCGAGGCGGCCGGGCTCAGGCATCCGCTGTGTCAGGGGGTGGTGGCGCTGACCAATGTCAACGAGACCAACCTCAAGATCGCCATCGCCGCCAAGCTGATGCACCCCGAGGTGACGGTGATCTGTCGCGCCGACTCGCACGAGGTCGAGGCCAACATGGCCTCCTTCGGCACCGACCACATCTACGACCCCTTCGATACCTTCGCGCTCTACATGGCCACCGCCATCCAGGCGCCCTGTCTCACCCTGCTGTTCGACTGGCTCTCGGGCTTCGGCGGCGAACGGCTCAAGGAGCCGCTGTTCCCGCCGACTCGGGGGCGCTGGGTGATCTGTGGCTATGGTCGCTTCGGCAAGGCGATGTACAAGCATCTCAAGGAGCAGGGGATGGAGGTGCAGGTGATCGAGGCGCTGCCACACAAGACCGGGATCCCCGAGGAGGGCGTGGTGCAGGGCCGCGGCACCGAGGCGGTGACCCTGGAGCAGGCCGGGATCCGTCGTGCCGTGGGGTTGGTGGCGGGCACCGATCACGACGCCGACAACCTCTCGATCGTGATGACCGCGCTGATGCTCAACCGCGGGCTGTTCGTGATCGCGCGCGAGAACCAGCACCACAACCATCAGTTGTTCGCCCGGGTCGGTGCCCATGCGATCATGCACCCCAGTCTGATCGTCGCCAATCGCATCGGTATCCGGTTGGTCAACCCGCTGCTCTCCGACTTCGCCACCCTGGCACGGCTCGAGGACGAGCCCTGGGCCTGCGAGCTGGTGAGCCGGGTGCTGGGGTTGGTCGGGGAGTGCGCCCCGCACGTCTGGGAGATCGTCCTCGAACCCGGGCGCGCCTTCGCCGTGTGTGACGCGATTGCGCGCGGCGAGCCGCCGACCCTGGAGATCCTGTTGCGCGACCCGCAGGCGCGCGACGAACGCCTGCCGGTGATCCCCCTGCTGCTGGCGCGCGACGGCGCCCGGTGGTTGCTCCCGGGGCCGGAGACCGAACTCGAGGCCGGCGACCGGCTGCTCTGCTGCGGTCGCGAGTGGGCGAGCAGGCGCATGGGTTGGACGCTGCAGAACCTGCATGCGCTCGACTATGTGTGTGGTCGCGAGAGCTGGCGCGAAGGGCCGGTCTGGCAGTTGCTGGCCCCATTGCTGCGGCGCGCCCGCGATCATTGACCGCCGCGCCGGGAACCCCGACCGATGCCGCTCGTCTGATGCTGGACGAGAGCCCGGGGACGCATCGCGCGTGCCTTGGCTCGGCTGGAGATGATGGCATACTGGATCGATTGAGACGATTGCCACCGACTAGGAGAAAGGCCTATGCACCCGGTGATGACCCGACTGGGCCAGGACCATGCCCGTCTCGTCAAGCTGCTCGACCTGTTCGAGACCCTGCTCGACCGCTTCCACGCGGGTGAGGAGCCCGACTACGACCTGATGTCCGAGATGCTCGAGTACATGGACGGCTATGCCGATACCGTCCATCACCCGACCGAGGACATCATCTTTCGTCGAGTCCTCGACAAGGGCGCCGGGCAGCACGAGGTGTTCGACGTGCTGATGCGTCAGCACGCGAGCCTCAGCCAGATCAACAAGCGCTTCCGTCAGTCGCTCGACGGCATCCTCAACGAGGAGGTGCTGTTGCGCGAGGACGTCGAGGCCAATGGTCGCGAGCTGGTCGCGACCATGCGCGCGCACCTCTCGCTCGAGGATCGCGAGGCCTTCCCGATCGCCCTCGAGGTGCTCGACGAGGCCGACTGGGACGCGGTGGCGGCCGAGGCGCCCTCCGCCGAGGATCCGCTGTTCGGCGCCCCCGATCCCGAGCGCTTCCAGGCACTCTACCGACTCCTTTCCGAACAGGCCCAGTCCGAGACCCCTTGATGAAGTTCGTCGATACCCCCGCTTACCGCCATGACACCCCCGAGTCGCTCGGGGTGCTGCTGATCAACCTGGGCACGCCCGACAGCACCAGCGTGCCGGACGTGCGCCGCTATCTCGCCGAGTTCCTCTCCGATCCGCGGGTGGTGGAGATGTCGCGCGCGCTGTGGCTGCCGTTGCTCCACGGCATCATCCTGCGCACCCGCCCGGCACGCTCGGCGCGTGCCTATGAGTCGGTGTGGACCGAGGACGGTTCGCCGCTGCTGGCGATCTCGCGGCGGCAGCGCGACGGCATCGCCGAGCGGCTGGGCGCGCGGCTCGGGGGGCCGGTCAAGGTTGCGCTGGGGATGCGCTACGGCAACCCCTCGGTGGCCTCGGCGCTGGCCGAGCTGCGCGCGGCCAATGCCCGACGCATCCTGGTGCTCCCGCTCTATCCGCAGTACTCGGCCACCACCACCGGCTCGGCCTTCGACGCCGTCACCGCCGAGCTGCGGCGCTGGCGCTGGCTGCCGGAGCTGCGCTTCATCAACCAGTACCACGACGATCCGGCCTATATCGATGCCCTGGTCGCCAGTATCCGCGCGTACTGGGCCGAGCACGGCGAGCCCGAGCGGCTGCTGTTCTCCTTCCACGGCATCCCCAAGGACTATTTCGACAAGGGCGATCCCTATCACTGTCTGTGTCGCAAGAGCGCACGGCTGGTGATCGAGTCGCTGGGGCTGGCGGAGGATCGCTGGGGCATGTCCTTCCAGTCGCGTCTCGGTTCGAGCGAGTGGCTCCAGCCCTATACCGAGACCACCCTCAAGGAATGGGGCGTGGCCGGGGTGAAGTCGGTCCACGTGCTCTCGCCCGGGTTCTCCGCCGACTGCTTGGAGACCATCGAGGAGATCGACGAGGAGAACCGCGAGTACTTCCTCGAGGCCGGCGGCGAGCACTACGGCTACATCCCCTGTCTCAACGACGCCCCGGCGCATCTCGATCTGCTCACCGAGCTGATCCTGCGTCACTGCGCCGGCTGGCCCGGGCTCGACGCCCCGGCCCAGGATGCCGAGGCGCTCGCCGAGCGTCTGGCCCGCGCCCGCGCGCTCGGCGCCGCGCAATGACCGCGGAGGTCCCCATGGACGACGCCCATCCACTGCCCACCGAGATCCGCCTGCACCAGCGCTCGCGGGTGCTGGAGCTGGCCTTCGACGACGGGGCGCGCTTCCGGCTGCCGTGCGAGTACCTGCGGGTCTACTCGCCCTCGGCCGAGGTGCGCGGTCACTCCCCGGCGAGCGCCAAGCTGCAGCTCGGCAAGGAGCGGGTGAACATCACCGCGATCGAGCAGATCGGCGCCTATGCGCTCAAGATCCGCTATGACGACGGTCACGACTCCGGGCTCTACGACTGGGGTTATCTCCATCGCCTCGGTCGCGCCTGGCAGCCGCTGTGGCAGGACTATCTCAAGCAGCTGGAGGAGGCTGGCGCGCACCGTGAGGGTCCCGACCCCTTCGAGCAATTGCAGGCGCGCGGCGAGGTGCCGGCAGAGACGGCGGCGACGGCGCGCGACTGACACCCGGGAGCGGGCGCGGCCCGCAGGAGTGGAGGCACATGGATGGAGGCCTGATGCGTCGCTGGACAGTGGCGCTGTGCGCGCTGCTCGGCGCCCTCGCGGTCGAGGCCGCGCCACCCGAGGCCCAGGGCTGGCGCGCCGAGGTGGTGACGCGCGGGCTCGAACACCCCTGGGCGATCGCTTGGCTGCCCGACGGCACGGCGCTGATCAGCGAGCGACCGGGCCGGCTGCGTCGGCTCGCGACCGACGGCCGGCTCGACCCGAGGCCGATCGAGGGCGTGCCCGAGGTGCTCGCCGAGGGGCAGGGCGGTCTGCTCGACGTCGCCCCACACCCCGACTTCCGTCGCAACCGGCTGGTCTATCTCAGCTATGCCGAGGGTACGGCCCGCGCCAATCGCACCGCCCTGGCGCGCGCGCGACTGGTCGACGGCGCGCTGCGCGATCTTGAACGTCTCTATGCCAACCCCGACACCAAGCGCGACACCCAGCACTTCGGCTCGCGCATCCTCTGGCTCGACGACGACAGCCTGCTGCTCAGCATCGGTGACGGCGGTAACCCGCCGATTCGCTTCGCCGGCGGACTGATCCGCGAGCAGGCGCAGCGTCTCGACAGCCACTTCGGCAAGATCCTGCGGCTGCGCGCCGACGGCAGCCCCCATCCCGACAACCCCTGGTTCGCCGCCGGCGGCGCGCGCGCGGCCATCCACAGCCTCGGGCATCGCAACATCCAGGGTCTCGCCCGCGACCCGGCGAGCGGGCGGGTGTGGGCCAACGAGCACGGCGCGCGCGGTGGTGACGAACTCAATCGCATCATCCCCGGCGCCAACTACGGCTGGCCCGAGGTCACCACCAGCCACGAGTACTGGGGACCGGCGATCTCCAGCGTCCACCAGCGCGTCGACGTCACCGCGCCGCTGCTCGAATGGACCCCCTCCAAGGCGCCGAGCGGGCTCGCTTACTACAGCGGACGGCACTTCCCGGCCTGGCGCGGCGACCTGTTCAGCGGCGCGCTCAAGTTCGGCGAGGTGCGGCGTATCGACCTGGAGGACGGCGCGGTGGTGGGCGAGGAACGGCTGACCATCGGCACTCGGGTACGCGACGTGCGCGAGGGCCCCGATGGCCATCTCTACGTCCTCACCGATGCGCCCGACGGCGCGTTGCTGCGGATCGTCCCGGATGGATAGCGCGCGGGGCTAGCGATCAGCCGCCAGCCGCCAGCCGCCAGCCGCCAGCCGCCAGCCGCCAGGGGATTGAACCGCAAAGCCGCCAGGGGATTGAACCGCAAAGCCGCAAAGAACGCGAAGAGGTTCCAATTGCCAGCGACCAACTGACAGCGAGAGGAGCAGGCTTGTCTCTTACCTTCAAGGCTGACTGCAAACCGCAACTGGAGGCTGTTTGCCGAAGGCTGGTCGCTTTCTTTGCGTCCTTCGTGTCTTGGCGGTCCAATCTTCTGATCAGCTGATCGCGCCTTTCGCTGGGCACGCGACGCTTTGCCCAGCCTACGCACTGATATGAGCCTTCAGCTTTGATCCAGCGGGGAGGGTTTGGCGCTTGTGGCTGGCGGCTGGTAGCTGGAGGCTGAGGGCCTTTCTCTCTGGAGACCGTCGCCGCAGGACGCGGCGACGGTGGCCCGGCCCGAGGGGCCGGGTGGGGGATCAGCCGCGCTTGCGGCCGGCCACGCGCAGGCGCAGCGAGTTGAGGCGGATGAAGCCGGTGGCGTCGGTCTGGTCGTAGGCGCCGGCGTCCTCCTCGAAGGTCGCGATCGACTCGTCGAACAGGCTGTTGGTCTCGGAGCGACGGCCGAGCACGCTGACGTTGCCCTTGTAGAGCTTGAGACGGACCACGCCGTTGACCACCTGCTGGCTCTCGTCGATCGCCGCCTGCAGCATGCGCCGCTCGGGGGCGAACCAGTAGCCGTTGTAGACCAGGCTGGCATAGCGCGGCATCAGCTCGTCCTTGAGGTGCGCGGCCTCGCGATCGAGGGTGAGCGACTCGATGGCGCGGTGCGCCTTGAGCATGATGGTGCCGCCGGGGGTCTCGTAGCAGCCGCGCGACTTCATGCCGACATAGCGGTTCTCGACGATGTCGGCGCGCCCGATGCCGTTGGCCCCGCCGATGCGGTTGAGTTCGGCGAGCACCTCGGCCGGGCTCATCGCCTTGCCGTCGATGGCGGTGATGTCACCGCGCTCGAAGGTCAGCTCGATCTCGGTGGCCTGGTCCGGGGCCTGCTCGGGCGAGACGCTCCAGCGCCACATCGCATCGCCGGGCTGGGTCCAGGGGTCCTCGAGGTCGTAGCCCTCGTAGGAGATGTGCAGCAGGTTGGCGTCCATCGAGTAGGGCGACTTGTTGCCCTCGCGCTTCTGCTCGACGCCGATGCCGTGCTTGGCGGCGTAGGCCATCAGCTTCTCGCGCGAGAGCAGGTCCCACTCGCGCCAGGGGGCGATGATCTTGATCTCGGGGTTGAGCGCGTAGGCGCCGAGCTCGAAGCGGACCTGATCGTTGCCCTTGCCGGTGGCGCCGTGGGAGATGGCGTCGGCACCGGTCTCGGCGGCGATCTCGATCAGGCGCTTGGCGATCAGCGGACGCGCGATCGAGGTGCCGAGCAGGTACTCGCCCTCGTAGACGGCGTTGGCGCGGAACATCGGGTAGACGAAGTCGCGGACGAACTCCTCGCGCAGGTCGTCGATATAGATCTCCTTCACGCCCGCGGCCTCGGCCTTGGCGCGCGCCGGCTCGAGCTCCTCGCCCTGACCGATGTCGGCGGTGAAGGTCACGACCTCGCAGCCGTACTCCTCCTGCAGCCACTTGAGGATCACCGAGGTGTCGAGTCCGCCCGAATAGGCCAGAACGACTTTCTTGACTGCGCTTTGCGCCATCGTCTTGCTCCAGAATCGTGAAGGGGTGTTTGCAGGGGCCGGGCGAGCGACTCGCCCTCCCCGGTGGCGGATACCAGTGGCGCGCGGTGCCATGATCGGCCCGACGGTCGCGTCCCGGGTAATCCGCCAGTATAGAACGTCGAGCGGGATCAAGGGGAGGGGCGGAGGGCGGCTTCGGTTCAGTCGTCAGTCTCCGGCTACCAGCCGCCAGCCGCCAGCCGTCAGTCGTCAGTCGTCAGTCGTCAGGGGGATTGAACCGCAAAGGCCCAAAGGGGCGCGAAGGGGATGTTCGGTTGGCAAGGTGCTTGCGGCCAGCCGCCGGCCTCCAGTGGGGAAGGCTTGGCGCCGTTGGCTGGAGACGGCAGGCTGGAAGCTGGTGGCTGACGACTGGAGGCTGGGAGCTGGTGGCTGGCGGCTCTCTCTAGGGCCGCACCGCCAGCACCGAGCAGGGGGGCTGGTCGAGGATGGACTCGACGGTGTTGCCGATCAGCAGGCCGGTGAGACCGCGTCGTGCGGCGGTGCCCATCACCACCAGGTCGGCGTCGAGCTGACCGGCGAGCAGGCGGACCTGCTCGGTGGCCAGTCCGCGGGGCAGATGCAGACGGGGGGTGAGATAGTCGTGGGCCTCGGTGCCGAGGATCTCGCGCAGCATCATGTTGAGCGCCTCGAGTCCGCGCCGGTGACGGATACGCTCGCTCTCGACATAGTCGCGCGGAGAATGGTCCGGTGCATCGGACCAGACACGGAACAGCAGCTCGGCCGGGGCGTCCCAGACGTGTACCAGGTGGAGCGCGGCGAAGTCCGAGAGTGCCAGCGAGCCGGCGAGGGTGAGCAGCCGGCGGTTGAGCGGGGTGTCGATCGAGTCGGGCTGCGCCGGATCGTAGTCGAGCGCGAGCAGGATATTGTCGTAGTTGTCGCGCTCGCGTGGCTGCATCAGCCACACCGGGCAGGGGCTGTTGCGCAGCAGCTGGCGATCGTCGCCGCCGAGGAAGCGTTCGAGCCGCTCCGGGGGCTGGGCGGGGTTGATCACCAGGTCGTGACCGCGCTGCTCGATCTCGCGCAGTGCCTCGCGCGCGAGGGCGCCGACCCGCACCTCGATGCGCAGCGCGCAGCAGTCGTGGTGGGCCGCCAGCCGGACCTTCAGCGCCCGTTCGATGCGCGCGATCGTCTCCTGCACGGGTTCGTTCGCCGGTGGTGCGGTCAGCACCGCGAGCACGCTGAGCCGGGCCTGGTTGTTGTGCGCGAGCGTCAGCGCGCGCGCCAGCGCATGCTCCGGCCCGACGCCATCGGCGATGACATAGAGGATGTTCTTGAATCGTTTCATCACATGCCCTCGGCAGCTCCGCCCGCAGGTTGTCCCGGCGCGCAATCCTCACTCAGCCGTTGCGCCGCGCTGCGCGCGGCGTCGGCATAGGGGATGAATACCAGATCCGCCCCCTGTTGTGCGAACCATTGCGCGTCGGCGTCGCTGGTGGCCGAGAGCGCGACCCGGCCTCCATAGCCCTGTTGGCGCAGTCCCTGGAGCAGCAGGCGGTTGATCGCGCGTTCGCGCACCGTGCTCACCACCCAGCGTGCGCGGCTCAGCGGCAGGGTGGCGATCAGCTCCGGATCCTCGATGTCGCCGTAGTGGACGTGGTAGCCGGCGCGTGCCTGGCGGCGCACCACGTCGGGATCGAAGTCGACGGCGAGCACCCGGCGACCGCGCTCGCGCAGCCCGTCGGCCATGACCGCGCCGAAGCGCCCGAGGCCGAACAGCAGGATCTCGGGTTCGCCGGTCTCCTCCGACTCCTGCACGATCTCGCGATGCGGCACCCGGCGCTCGAACCAGACCAGATAGGGCGCGAGCCGCTCGTAGAGCGGGTGCGAGTAGAGGATCAGATAGGTGGAGACGCTGATGGTGACCAGCCCGACCAGGGTGATCAGTCCCAGGGTCTCGGGGGCGAGATGCCCGAGGGCGAGTCCGAGCGCGGCGAGGATCAGCGAGAACTCGCTGATCTGCGCCACCGTCAGCCCGGCGAGGAAGCCGGTGCGGCGGCGATAGCCCATGTAGCCCATGATCGCCATCACGATCAGCGGATTGCCGATCAGCACGAACAGCGACAACACCGCCGCCGCGCCGAGCTGGCCGCCGATCAGCCCGAGTTCGAGCGTCGCGCCCAGCTCGATGAAGAAGAACAGCAGCAGGAAGTCGCGCAGCGTCACCAGCCGCGCGGCGATCTGCTCGCGATAGCGGGTCGAGGCGATCGACACCCCGGCGAGGAAGGCGCCGACCTCGCGGCTGAAGCCGAGGGCGTCGCCGGCGAGTGCGCCGAGCACCGCCCAGGCGATGGCAAACAGCATCAGCAGCTCGGTCGAGCGCGCCAGTCGGTGCAGCAGCCAGGGCAGCACATAGCGCATCAGCAGCGCCACGGTGGCGAGCATCGCCGCCCCCTTGAGCAGGATGGCGAGCGCTTCGCGCACCGGGTGGACGTCGCCCTCGGCCTGGCCGACGGCGGTCAGCGCGATCATCACCAGCACCACCACGATGTCCTGGACGATGAGAAAGCCGACGGCGATGCGCCCGTGCAGCGCGTCGACCTCGCGTTTGTCCGAGAGCAGCTTGACGATGATGATGGTGCTCGAGAAGGTCAGCGCCACCGCCACATAGAGCGCGGCCACCGGCTCCAGCCCGAGCAGCCGGGCGATGACATAGCCCACCGCCGAGGTGAACAGCACCTGGCCAAGGCCGGAGGCCAGCGCCACCGGGCCGACGGTGCGGATGATGTGCAGGTCGAGCTTGAGCCCGACGACGAACAGCAGCAGCGCGATGCCGAGTCGGGCGAACAGCTCGATCTCGCTGCTGTGCGCGACCAGCCCGAAGCCTGCCGGTCCGAGCAGGATGCCGACGGCGATGAAGGCGACGATCAACGGTTGGCGCAGGCCACGCGCGAGCGCGCCGGCGATGGCGGCGACACCGAGGATCAGACCCATCTGCAGGAAGAGGTCATCGCTCATCGGCATGCCCGCCGGTGTGCGGCTCGAGGGTGCTCCTGGGGTTGGGCGGGCTGCAGGGTCGGTCCATGGTCCACCTCGGATGGGTCGCTCTCTCCCCATCGGACCGGTCGCGATCGCGCCGGTTCCCACATCGGTCACCGCCCCTTCACCCCATCTTCACTCGCCATCAACGCCGCGGCAACAGTGTTCGGTGATCCTGTGCGCCAAGCTCATCCAGGCAGGCGATGCGATGACCGAGATCACCCGCATGTCCCCTCTGAAATATCGCAGCATCTTCATCTCCGACGTCCATCTGGGCTTCAAGGGGTGTCAGGCCGAGTTCCTGCTCGATTTCCTCGCCGCCACCCAGTGCCGGCAGCTCTATCTGGTCGGCGACATCGTCGATCTGTGGGCGTTGCGCGGCGGACTCTACTGGCCGGAGGCCCACAACCGGGTGGTCGCCGCGATCCTCGACAAGGCGCGCACCGGCACCGAGGTGATCTATGTGCCGGGCAACCACGACGAGGTGCTGCGCGCCCACCTCGGGCTCGACTTCGGGCGGGTGGCGGTGCGCGACGAGGTGGTCCACACCACCGCCGACGGGCGCCGTTTCCTGGTGCTGCACGGCGATCGCTTCGACGGTGTGATCGAGCACGCGCGCTGGCTCTCGCGTCTGGGCTCGCACGCCTACGACCGGCTGCTCGCGCTCAACGCCCAGCTCAGTCGGTTGCAGCGGCTGCTGGGGCTGCGCTACTGGTCGCTGGCCGGTTATCTCAAGCGCAAGGTCAAGAATGCGGTCAACTATATCGGCGACTTCGAGCGGGTGGTGGCCGAGGAGGCCGTGCGCCGCACGCTCGACGGCATGATCTGCGGTCATATCCATCATGCCGAGATGCGCGACATCGCCGGCGTGGCCTATTGCAACTGCGGCGACTGGGTGGAGAGCTGTACCGCGCTGGTCGAGCATCACGACGGTCGGCTCGAACTGCTGCGCTGGACCGATGCCTGTGCCGAGTCGCTCGGCGACGAGGAGGGGCGTCCGGCGGTGGCGCTGGCGCGGGTCGGCTGACCCGCCGACCCTGGCCTATCATGGGGCGAGATCCCGACCAGAGGAGATGCGCCATGCCCACACTGCAACTGCACACCAATGTCACCGTCGCCCCCGAGCGTCGCGCCGAGCTGCTCGCCCGGCTCTCGGCCGCCGTAGCCGAGTTGCTCGGCAAGCCCGAGTCCTATGTGATGGTCCTGCTCGATGACGGCTGCGCACTGAGCTTCGGCGGCAGCACCGAGCCGACGGCGCTGCTCGAGCTGCTCAGCCTCGGGTTGCCCGAGTCCGAGACCCCACGCCATGCGCGCGCGCTCTGCGCGCTCTGCGAGACGCTGCTCGGCGTCCCCGAGCGACGGGTCTATATCGACTTCCGCTCGCCGCCGCGCCATCTCTTCGGCTGGAACGGCGGGACCTTCCAGGACCCGCGTCGCGACTGACCCTTGCCGCCATCTCCGCGCGCCATTGAACCGCCGTCATCCAGCAAGCATCTAATAGATGCGGTGTAGCTCGGTTGCGGCGATCGGAACGATTGCCGCCCACGCCGCCCCGTCTCGCCCGCCCCGCCGCGATGCCCGGGGCTATCCCCCGCCCACCCCGGGCGGTCCCTGCCGATCCTTGCGATGGAGGAGTGGAGTCATGGAGGCCCGCGAACTGTCCGACCGGGGCCCCGGTCGCCACCTGGTGCGGTTGCGCGACGGCAGTCGCTGTCTGCTGCGCGCGCTCGGCCCGGAGGATCGTGATTTTCTGCTCGCCTGTTTCGCCGGGTTGTCGCCGGGGTCGCGTCGGCTGCGCTTCTGCGGCATCAAGCGCGAGCTCAACGAGCGCGACCTCGCGGTGCTCGCGGCCATCGACGGACACCATCATCTAGCCATCGGCGCCATCCGTCTCGACGAGCGCGGGATGCCGGGCGAGCCGCTGGGCGTGGCGCGCTGTATCCGCACCGCGCCCGGCGCCGACAGCGGCGAGCTGGCCGTCGAGGTGATCGACGCGGCGCAGCGTCGCGGCGTCGGCACCGCGCTCCTGCAGGCGCTCATCGGTCACGCCCGTGCCGTCGGCATCCGCCGGCTGCGCTGCGAGGTGCTGGCGGCCAACGTCGGCATGCGCGCGCTGGCTGCGCGCCTCGGCGGGCGGCCGCGCTGGCGTGGCGGCGCGCTGCTCGAATACGAGCACCAGCTCGGCGGCGTCGAGCGGCACGAGGTCGTGGCCACTGGCTGGCGTGCGACCTTTGCCCGCTATCGTGTGTGGATGCAGCCGCGGCCACGCTCGTTCGGCGCGCGGCGCTCGCGCGTGCTGGCGCGGCGCGCGGCTCAGAGCGCGCGGCGCAACCGTGCCCAGTCGAAGGCCGGACCGGGGTCGGTCTTGCGCCCCGGGGCGATGTCGGCATGCCCGACGACACGCTCGGGGGTGATCCCCGGATAGCGCCGCCGCAGCGCACGCGCACAACGTCCGAGCTGGTGGTACTGAGCGGCGGTGAAGGGCTGGGTGTCGGTGCCCTCGAGTTCGATCCCGATGGAGAAGTCGTTGCACGCCTCGCGCTCGCCGAAGCGCGAGCGTCCGGCGTGCCAGGCGCGGCGCTCGCAGGGCACGTACTGCACCAGGGCGCCGTCGCGCCGGATCAGCAGGTGGGCGGAGACGCGCAATCCGGCGATGGCAGCGAAATAGGGGTGGGCGTCGGGGTCGAGTCGATTGCGGAACAGTGCGTCGATCCACTCCCCGCCGAACTCGCCCGGCGGCAGGCTGATGTTGTGGATCACCAGCAGGTCGATGGTGGTCGCCGGCGGTCGCTCGTCGCAGTTGGGCGAGGGGCGGGCGAGGGCGCCGTCGAACCAGCCGTCGGTGTCGATCTCGGGGTCGGTGTCCATGGTTGCTGTCCGTCTTCTGTTCGTGTCCGGTGGCTGCGTGTTCGGTGTACGCGAAGCACTGATCCTGGTCATTGGGGCGCTTGAAAAGCCTCTGTGTTGGCGGTGCCGTGTACCTTGGCGTGCTATAGTGGCCAAGCTGTATACGAAGCCCCGTTAGGTCTCAGGGATGGTCGTCGGGGAGCCGTCTCGTCCTGATCCGATAGGGAACCGCCGTGCAGCAGACTGCACCCGCGCTCAAGATCGCCTTCGTCAACCCGCCCTATCTGGAGCGGTTCTCGCGTACCCAACGCTCTCCGGCGGTGACCAAGAGCGGCACCCTCTATTTCCCGATGTGGCTCGCCGCCGCTGCCGCGCTCTGCGCCGAGTCGGGCCACGAGATCGATCTCATCGACGCCCCGGCCAGCGGTGCCGACACCGAGGCGGTGCTGGCGCGTCTGGCGCGCTTCGCCCCGCGGCTGCTGGTGGTCGAGACCAGTACCCCGAGCATCGCCAGCGACCTGGCCTTCTGCGCCCGCGCCCGCGAGCGCCTGCCGGCGACCTGCGTGGCGCTGGTCGGCACCCATGCCTCGGCGCGACCGCAGGCGTGTCTGCGCGATGAGCCGGCGGTCGATCTGGTGGTGCTCGGCGAGTACGACCTCGGGGTGCGCGACCTGGCCGCGGCGCTCGCGTGCGACGAGCCGCTCTCCACGGTCGCCGGGCTCTGTTATCGCGACGGCGACAGGCCGCGTCTCGGTGTCGCGCGCGCGGTATTCGAGGACCTCGATCGGCTGCCGCCGATCAGCCCGATCTATCGTCGCTTCCTCGACATCCGCGACTACTTCAACCCCAACGCCATCCACCCGATGGTGACCATCAGCACCAGTCGCGGCTGTCCCAACCACTGTACCTTCTGCGTCTACCCGCAGACCATCACCGGGCACCGGCTGCGACGGCGCTCGGCGGGCCACGTGGTCGACGAGCTGGCGTACATCCGCAGAGCTTTCCCCGAGGCGCGCTCGGTGTTCTTCGAGGACGACACCTTTCCCGCCGACCGCGCCCGCTGCGCCGAGATCTGCGAGGAGATGATCCGTCGCGGCTTCGACCTGCCGTGGTCGGCCAACGTGCGCGTCGATGTCGAGCCCGAGACCCTGCGGCTGATGCGTCGCGCCGGCTGTCGCAACCTCTGCGTCGGCTTCGAGAGCGGTGACCAGGCGCTGCTCGATCGCGTGCGCAAGCGTATCACCCTGGCGCAGTCGCGCGCCTTCATGCGCGAGGCCCGCGCGCTCGGGCTGATCGTCCACGGCTGCTTCATGGTCGGGCTGCCGGGCGAGACCCCGGAGACCATGCGCCGGACCCTGGAGCTGGCCATCGAGCTGGCCCCGGACACCGCCCAGTTCTACCCGATCATGGTCTATCCGGGGACCGCCGCCTACGACTGGTATGCGCGCGAGGGGATGCTGGTGACCGAGGACTTCTCGCGCTGGCTCACCCCCGCCGGGCTGCACAACACCGTGGTGCGCAGCGCAGCGCTCGACGCCGAGGCGTTGGTCGCCTTCTGCGACCAGGCGCGGCGGCGTTTCTATCTGCGTCCGCGCTATCTGTGGCGGCGGCTCGGGCTGGTGGCGCGCGATCGCGAGGAGTTCCGCCGCACCTGGCGTGCCGGGCGCACCTTCCTGCGCCATCTGCTGCGCGGCTCGGACATCGAGGCCGGCCATGGCTGAGGCCGCGCCGCGGGTCTCGGTGGTGGTCCCCGCCTATCAGGCCGAGGCGACCCTCGGGCGTTGTCTCGACGCACTCCTCGCCCAGCACACCGCCGCCGATGACTACGAGGTGATCCTGGTCGACGACGGTTCGCGCGATCGCACCGCCGAGATCGCCCGGCGCTATCCGCTGCGCTACGTCCATCAGGCCAACGCCGGTCCGGCGGCGGCGCGCAACCACGGCGCGCGGCTGGCCCGTGGCGAGCTGCTGTTGTTCACCGACAGCGATTGCGTGCCGGCGCCGGACTGGATCGAGCGGATGCGCGCGCCCTTCGCCGATCCCGAGGTGATGGCGGTCAAGGGGGCCTATCGCAGCGATCAGCCGCAACTGGTGGCGCGCTTCGTCCAGCTCGAGTTCGAGCAACGCTTCGCGCGGCTGCGCCGACGCGCGCGCATCGACATGGTCGACACCTATTCCGCCGGTTATCGGCGCGCGGTCTTCGTCGCACTCGGCGGCTTCGATCCGCGCTTCCCCAAGGCCGACAACGAGGACACCGAACTCTCCTACCGGATGGCCGCGCGCGGCATGCGCATGGTGTTCGCTCCCGACGCGGTGGTCAGCCATCTCGGTCACCCCGATTCGGTCTGGCGCTATGCGCGGCTGAAGTTCTCGCGCGGCTACTGGCGGATGGTGGTCTACAAGCGCCACCCCGGCAAGATGGTCGCCGACAGCTACACCCCGCAGACGCTCAAGCTGCAGATCCTCGCCATCCTTGCGCTCGCCCCGGCGCTGGCGCTCGCGCCCTGGTGGCCGAGGGCGGCGCTGGCGCTCGGCGGTGCGACGCTCGCCGCCTTCCTGCTCAGCGCCACGCCCTTCCTCGCCGCCGCCTGGCGGCGCGATCGCCGGTTGGCGCTGGCCGCGCCGGCACTGCTGCTGGTACGCGCCGCCGCGCTCGGCGGCGGCGCCGTCGCCGGGAGTCTGCTGGGGCGTCTCGGCGCGGGCGCGGGGACGGCTCGATGAGACGCACCCACCGCAGTGTCTGCCGGATCTGTCACGGCGGCTGCGGTGCCCTGGTGACCGTCGAGGACGGACGCGTGGTCAAGGTCGTCGGCGATCGCGACTCACCGATGAACCAGGGTTGGATGTGCGTCAAGGGGTTGCGCACCCCGGAGATCGCCAACCACCCCGACCGGCTGGAGTGGCCGCGGCGCCGCCGCGCGGGCAAGGCCGGCGGCTGGGAGCGGGTGAGCTGGGAGGCGGCGCTCGACGAGATCGCCGAGCGCGTCGCCGCGATCCGCGATCGCCTCGGCCCCGAGGCGATCGCCCTGGGGCAGGGCACCGGGCGTCATCACTACATGCACGTGGTGCGCTTTGCCAACGCACTGGGTACCCCCAACTGGTACGAGCCGGGGCTGGCGCAGTGCTTCATCCCGCGGGTGACGGTGAGCAACCTCACCTACGGCGGCTATGTCACCGGCGACTACTACGGCGACACCCCGCCGGCCTGCATCCTCTTCTGGGGCAGCAACCCGCTGGTCTCCAACCCCGACGGCAAGATCGGCATCGCCATCCGTCGCGCCCTCGATCGCGGTGCGGTCGGCATCGCCGTCGATCCGCGTCGGCACGAGACGGCGCGTCGCTGCGAGCTGTGGCTGGGGCTGCGCCCGGGTACCGACGCGGCGCTGGCGCTGGCGATGATCCAGGTGATCATCGCCGAGCGGCGCTACGACGCCGAGTTCGTCGCGCGCTGGACCCAGGGCTTCGACGCGCTGGCTGCCCATGTCGCCGACTGTACCCCGGCCTGGGCGGCACCGATCACCGGGGTCGCCCCCGAGCTGATCGTCGAGGCGGCGCGCCGCTATGCCGCGCTCGGTCCGGCGGTGCTGGAGTGGGGCGTGGGGATCGAGCAGAACGTCAACGCCCTGCAGACGGTGCGCGCGCTGGCCTGTCTGCGCGCCCTGGTCGGCAGCATCGACGTGCCCGGCGGCGAGCTGCTGTCGATGCAGCGGATGCGCGCCTATCCGACCCTGGCCGAGCAACTGCCGCGCGAGCAGGCGCGCAAGCGGCTCGGCGCCGAGCGCTTCAAGCTGCTCGGTGGCTGGCGCGCCTACATGCCCTCGGCGCACATCCCCACGCTGTTCGCCGCGATGCGCACCGGCGAACCCTATCCGGTCAAGGGGCTGCTGGTGTTCGGCAACAACGCGCTGGCGACCGTGGCCAACGCCCGCGCGGTGCGCCGCAGCCTCGAGTGTCTCGACCTGCTGGTGGTGAGCGAGCTGTTCATGACGCCGACGGCGGAGCTGGCCGACTTCGTGCTGCCGGCGGCCTTCTGGCCCGAGGTCGAGCAGGTGATCGGCTATCCGCTGGCCACCGGCAACCTGGTCTACCACCAACCGGCGCTGACCCGACGCGGCGAGTGCCGACCGGACGAGTGGATCATCGACCAGCTCTCGCGGCGGCTCGGCCTGCCCGACAGCGAGCGTCCCTTCGAGGCGGTGATGGCCCATCAGCTCGAGCCGACCGGGGTCGGTCTCGATCAGCTGCGTCGCCAGGGTGTGCTGCGGCTGCCGCATCGCTACCGCAAGTACGAGACACGCGGCTTCCGCACCCCGTCGCGGCGCATCGAGCTCTACAGCAAGGCGCTCGAACGACTCGGCTACGATCCGCTGCCGAGCCATGTCGAACCGCCCGAGAGCCCGCGCAGCCGCCCCGA
This sequence comes from Marichromatium sp. AB32, assembly GCF_003718675.1. NCBI lineage: Bacteria > Pseudomonadati > Pseudomonadota > Gammaproteobacteria > Chromatiales > Chromatiaceae > Marichromatium > Marichromatium sp. AB32. The sequence continues at coordinate 935 of NZ_RHFJ01000054.1, read as the reverse complement.
CCTGGCGCGCGACTATCCCTATGTGCTGATCACCGGCAGCCGTCGGCGCGAGTTCTTCAACAGCGAGCACCGTCAGGTCGCCGGGCTGCGTCGCCGCGCGCCCGACCCGCGCGCCCAGCTCCACCCCGAGGTGGCGCGCGCCGAGGGTATCGCTGACGGCGACTGGATCGCGATCGCCACGCCGCGCGGTCGCATCCGCATGCGCGCCGAGGTCACCCCCGAGATCAATCCCGAGGTGGTGAGCATCGATCACGGCTGGTGGTTCCCGGAGGCGCCGAGCGCGCTCGCCGGGGCGTGGCGCGCCAATGCCAATCTGTTGACCTCCGACGCGCCGCCCTACGACCCGGCCTTCGGCACCTATCAGCTGCGCGGACTCCTGTGTCGCCTCGCCCCCGCGAGCGCGCCCGCCGCCGACGAGATCGACGAGCCCGACGATGATCCAGCACGCGCTTGAGCGTCTCAACCTCTTCCTCGGCGCGCGGGTCGGCGGCCAGCGGGTGCGCTGGTTCGTGCTCGCGCTGGTGGTCACCGACCTCGGCTGTCTCGCACTCAGCCTGTGGCTGGGCTGTCTCTCGCACCGTATCGGCGGGGGCGGGCCGGTCGACGGGGCCACGCTGGGGCTGGTCGGGATGCTGCTCGGTGCCCTGGTGTTCGAGCGCGTCGGACTCTATCGCTACGAGCCGAGCATGATGCGGCTGGTGGAGATCCGCAAGATCATCCGCGCGGTGGTGATCCTCGCCCTGGTGCTCACCGCCTTCGCCTTCTACACCGGCGAGCAGGCGGCGCGGCTCGCGCTGCTCCACGCCATGGGCTGGTTGCTGGTCACTCTGCTGGGCGCGCGCGCCCTGGTCTACCGGTTGCAGCAGTCGCTCTACTCGCGTCGCTTCAACGTCAGCCGGGTGCTGATCGTCGGCGCCGGCGAGGCCGGGCGGATG
>NZ_RHFJ01000053.1:0-20776 GCF_003718675.1 Marichromatium sp. AB32 | reverse complement strand
ACGGGAAAACAGATCGGCGATCAGCTCCCAGGCCTCTTCTGGAAGCTCGTAACGTCTCGACATCTGGCCTCTTCTCCTGCAAGAACGAGGTCAGTGTATCAAGCAGGGTTTTCGTACAAAACGTAGGTGGTAGTACAGGTTCCGCTGTTCCTGATGTTGGTCCAGCCATGCGGCAAGCCCAGCCAGGTCGTCCGGGCCAAAGCCACGACACACCGGGGCACCACCGTCCGGTGCAATAGCAGCCAAGAGCCAGGGTCCACCCGGACGAAGCCGCTGAAGAAACGCCAATGCAGCCGAAGTGTCAGGAGTAAGGGCGTCCGTGATTGTCTTCTGCACCCCAGAGACGGATGATTCCCTTGCAAGCTCCTTTCCGTTTGCGTGTTGGTGTGGTGAGGCCCCTGTTGGTACGGCAGGGGCCTTTTCTTTGCCTGCCATACTTACCGCCCTCCCTTCGCCGGATGGGAGAGAATGTAAGCATCCAAGTCCTGAACGTCGTACAGAACGATCCCCCCAACTTTGCGCCACTGCGGGCCGCGCCCCTTTTCCCGGAGCTTCTGGAGGTGGTCGTAAGAAATACCGACATAGGCCGACGCCTGCTTGGCACGGAGCCAGCGGGGTTCGATTTCTTCCTTTACGCGGAAGCCAAAGGTGCGATTCTCGGTAGGCTTTTCGTCTGCTGCCGCACCACGCGCAACAGACGGAGCCAATGTCTCGTGGGACATGGGACAACTCCATCAGTTACGCCGAGATATGCAGCAGCCGGGTTTATAGTGCGGCCTGAGACACTAGCTGATGACGTTCGGACTCGACTGTTAACGCGAACGCCGCTGGTCGGGATGCGGACTTTAACCGCCTGGGTCTGGTGTCTGCGGACAACCCGCAAATCGCTTACACTTACCGACCCCGACAGTCTGCCAAGACTGAGGCCGGAGGGCAACGGAGGGAAACGCTTCTCCACGTTTTCGGGGCAAGTTGATGATAAACGGGTAACCCCGAGTTAGTCGTGGCGCGGCCTAGAGACAGGTGTCTCCATTTTTCCGTTACACCCCGAACCGTCTAGCGAACCGTGTAACCCCCTTCGCTGAGATAAATCTCGCCGAGAATGCGAAATGATTCGGGCTATGGAAATGACGCCCGAACGTAAAGAAATCTTCCTCCGAGAGCTGCGCCGCCACGGCATCATACTGGCCGCCGCCCGCGCTGCCAGCCCGGCCACCGATAGCCGGACCGCCTGCGTGTCGTCGTTCTACTGGACCCGCAACCGAGACCCCGAATTTGCCGCCGAATGGGACACCGCCCTGGCTGAGGCTTCCGCCGACGTAGAGTTGGAAATCCACCGCCGTGCCGTTGAGGGCTACGAGGAGCCTGTTTACCAGAAGGGCGAACTCGTGGGCACGATCACCCGCTACAGCGACCGCCTGCTGGAACTCCGGGCCAAGGGCCTGATGCCAGACCGCTACGCGGTGGAGCGGAAGGACGTGCGGGTACAGGGCAAGATTGAACACGACCACCAGCACAAAGCCGTGCTACTGGAGCTGCGACCGGAAGACGTGATCCTCCTGCCGGAGGACAAGCGCGAAACCCTGTTGGAGCTGCTGGAAGAAATCGCGGAGGCCAAAGGTGACGAACCCGTACCGCACCTTCTTGAACGAGGTTAACGAGGTGACCGCTTTCACCGCTGAGTACGGCTACCCTCCACGCCGCACCCCCATGGGCTTCTGGGTGCCTGCTTACCCGCAAACGCCGGAAGGCATCGACGAGTGGGAGCGCCGGTCTGCCGAGGAGTGCGGCACCCAAACAACGAAATCGGGAGCCAACCTATGAGCGCACCGAACTTCGCTTGGGACGGCTACACCGACGCGGACGGAATATCCAACAGCTTCATCGAGCCGACCTTCGACAACCCCCGCCGAGTCCATACACCGAACGATGACCGAGAGCCACGCCTACCCGCAGACCCGCCCAAGAGAAGCCCGGAGCAAGTTTTGGCCGCTGAGGTCTTGTTGAAGGCGTGGAATGACGCAACCGGCAGGACGTATCTGGACGATTGCTCGAAGGTCTCCAGAGCACTTCGGACTGAGGCTTGGGCCTTTCTTACCGCTGAAATGCCGGATGCCAGAGCGGCCCGCCGTCAGCTGTTTACTGGTCTGCTGGGCATAGATGACGACTTCTTCAGAGCTGCTGCAGCTCGCCAGTTGGGCCAGTGCTCTTCGTTACACCCGGAGTTTGACCCATACAAGGCCAAGAAAGACCAACTGATGTGGGTACCACCGCCCCGGCCATCTGCCAAACCAGCCCGCAAAGGTGTCGTGGTCACAAGGCGGATTGTAAAGCCCCGGCCCAGCGATGAGAGCAAGCGCCCCGTAGCACCTGAGCCTGTGCCTGCACCAGAGCCAGTTTCATCCCCGGAGCCGCCGAAGCCAAAGCCAAAACGAAGGCCAAAGAAAAAGCGTAAGACAGGCAGCAAAGGCCCAGGGCGTCCAAGGAAAACCACCAAGCCGCCTATACGGTACAGGTTTTACCAATCGCTTCTGAGGCCGCTTCTTGCCGAAGCTCGCCAGCGCCGGGATACACGTCGTCGCCCCGAGCCGATTGATAACACAGTGCTTCGCCATGTCGGTGAGCCACAGAACGAATTGCCACCGACCGACCCGAACCCCTGCGCTGATGGAACCCGCATTGCCCAGGTGCTTGGGCTACTGGAGACGCACCCGGACGGACTGACCATCACCGAGTTGCAGGAGCGGCTGCCGACCTTCTCCCGAACGCGCATTACCAACTCGGTTTTCTACCTTCGCCGGAGTCTGGGCCAGCCAATCGTGATGAAGCACAACCGCTACCTGCTGTTACCCCGCGCCGAATGGGTTGCTGATACGAATTCTCCGACGGCTGGGACATGATCTTCTCGTAGCTTCGGTAATGGTGCCGGGGCACCTCAACAGCGAGGACATCTCCTATGCCTAAGACCATTCCCGTGGTGCGCCAGCTTACGCTGGGCCAACTTCGCGAACTCGCCAAAGAAGTAACTACGCGCCACAAAGCCGTAACCGACCTGTCTGGCCGCGTCGCCAAAGCCCTTGAGACAGCCCCAGATCAGGTGGACGCCAAACACGGCCACCTGCGCCAGCTGTCACCGGCTGCCCGCCGCGAGGCCCGCTCTGCCCTTATCCGGGAGCAGATCGGCAACGTGTACAAGCCTGCCCGCGAGACCGTGGGCCTGAACGTGAAGGAGCTTTCCCGCACTAAGGCCTTGCTGGAAGAGCATGGCGCCTCCCTGAGCAACCCCCGCGCCGCCTTGGACATTGCCACGCTGGCAGAACCCGGAGCGGCCCAGATGCGCAGCACCTACGCCGCCAGCTTGCAGGGTCTTGGTCCCCAAGCACTGCGCAACCTGGCCGGGCACGCCCTGACCGAACAAAACGGAGTGCTGCTGGCCGCCATCCTGTCCCACGTGGAAGCCCAGAAGCCAAGCGACCGGGCACTAAGCCCGAACGAGCTGATGGCAGAAATGGGGCCGGACATTTCGGTGGAAGACGGCGGGTTCCCCATCTTTGACAACTACCGCGAGTTTAAGCAGGTCTCCGAGCAACTGGACGAAGCCCTTACCATCGGCCAACGCCTGCTGAAGGGGCCGGAGCAGCGCGACCCTCTGGGCAAGATTACCAAGGGCCTGGAGCAGTCGGGCCGCTTGCCCAAGCAGCCGACGCACACCGCCTTTGAATCCGACGACGAGGAGGGCGAAGGCGATGCAGATGCATGAGCTGACCAACGAACAACTCCTGCAGGCGATCGTTGATTCCCTGCCAGAGGAGGAAAAAGCCACCCTGATTGCGATTGCAGCCCACACCAGCGCCCATGGCGAAGCACGTCCGGACATGTCCACCGTAGCGCGTTTCGCCAAGGCGTTTGGGGTTGAGGTTGGCCGGGTAGCGCCGTTCTTCGGATACGTGCCCCGTCGCAATCGCAAGCGGTGGGTGGATGTGGCTGAGGGGGCACAGGCCCCTTCGGACATATCTGCTGTGCACCGTTCTTACCTACCGGGCCTTTTCACGTATCGCCTGCTCGGCGGTCGTATGGCCTTCACCGATACGATCCACTGAGGAGGAAACACTATGGCAACCTTTCTGGTATACGCCGACAAACCCAACAAACGCCGCCCGGATGGGCTGAATGCTCTGGTGGTGGAAGCCGCCGACGCGGCCAGCGCACCGGCTGCCGCCCGTGGGCTGCTGAAAAGCGGAGGCACCCCCAGCGACTTTGAAAACTTCGCTGTGGTGGAGGTCGTCGCTGGAGTGCAGTTCGCCTGCCAGGGTGACGGGGTAGTGGCCCAGCCGGGTAACGCCGCTGGCCTGCCGACCATCGACCGGGGCGGGAATACCCCGTTGGCTGCTGTTTAAGCCGATTCTGTTGCGGAAGCCGTTAGCCCAGCCTGTGTGTTGGGCTTTTTTACGTCTGCGTTTCGGGTAACTGCCACTCGTGGTCCTGGAGAAGGCGAAAGCGACCGTCTTCATTGAGGATGGGCTGCCGGTAGCCGTTTACAGCGCGCAGGTTGTCTATGGCCCCTCTGACGCTGTTGCCCCCATACTCCCGCATGGCAAGCAATTTTTGTAACTCGTCGGCTGTGAGTCCGTCGGGGTTCTCCCGCAGACAAAGCCAGACTGGGTAAAACGTGGTCTCGGGACCAGGATCACGTGGGGGTAAAGGTGCAAGCAGATTGGGCTTTTCCCCGAAGGCAAGCAGGGCGAGGTTATCCAGTGGGGACGGTCTGGCCTTGCTGTCTCGGCGGGCGATAGCCCCCTTTAAGCGGCGATGAAGCATCGGACGGTGCATTTCCGCCCTTTTTTCTGGGATTTTCCAGAGATTGGCTATGATTCCGCTTTCCGCCATTGACGCCTCTATCTAAAACCCAGACGGTTCGCTACACGGTTCGTAAGGAGTGGTACCGGGAGCGGGACTTGAACCCGCACGACCTATCGGTCTCAAGATTTTAAGTCTTGTGTGTCTACCAATTCCACCATCCCGGCATATAACACTTGGTTTTTACAGCACTTTTTCTAGCGGTGCAATTCGCTGTTTCCTTCCATCCACGCCCAAAAGGCAGTCCACGGTGGGCATGGCTGCCGTAAACACACGACTAATTTTAAGTCCCCTGCGTCTACCAGTTTCGCCACCCGGGCGGGTGCGGGACAGTGGACTGTCCTAGCTTGATCTCGACGGGGACTACGGGAAAGGAAATGGAGGCTGAGCCCGGAATCGAACCGAGGTACACGGCTTTGCAGGCCGCTGCATAACCACTCTGCCACTCAGCCAGAGAACGCGCAGTATAAAGACTTACCGGGGTCTTGTCACCCCCCATTTTGATGTCCGGTCTGCGCACCGCCGAACAACCGGCCTTCAGAGCAATACCAGGTTGTCGCGGTGGATCAGCTCGTCGTCGTCGACATAGCCGAGGATCTCGGCAAAGCGATGCGATGAGCGCCCCTGGATGCGGCGCGTCGCCTCGGCGTCGTAGTTGACCAGGCCGCGCGCGACCTCCCTGCCCTGCTCATCGACACAGGCGACCACCTCACCGCGCTCGAAGGCGCCGTGGACCGCCCGCACCCCGACGGCCAGCAGGCTGGTACCCTGCTCGCGCAGGGCGCGCACCGCACCGGCATCGAGCACCAGCCGACCACGCACCTGCAGTTGACCGGCGATCCACTGCTTGCGCGCCGCCTGCGGCCCCTGGAAGGGGATCAGCAGGGTGCCGATCGACTCACCCGCACCGATCCGCTCCAACACCCGCTCGCCGCGACCGGGGGCGATCACCGTCGGGGTGCCGGAACGGGCGGCGAGCCGCGCCGCGCGGACCTTGGTGACCATGCCACCGGTGCCCAGGCCCGAGCCACTGCCGCCGGCGACCTGATCGAGCATGGGGTCGTCGACCCAGGTCTCGGTGATCAGGCGCGCCTCGGGATTGTTGCGCGGATCCTGGTCGAAGATGCCGTCCTGGTCGGTGAGCAGCACCAACAGATCGGCCTCGATCAGGTTGGCGACCAGCGCGGCGAGGGTGTCGTTGTCACCGAAACGCAGCTCGTCGTTGGCGACGGTGTCGTTCTCGTTGATCACCGGCACCACACCGTGACGGATCAGGGTGCGCAGGGTACTGCGGGCGTTGAGATAGCGCACCCGGTTGGAGAGGTCGTCACGGGTGAGCAGCACCTGGGCGGTGTGCCGGCCATGATCGCGAAAGCAGTCCTCGTAGGCGCGCACCAGCCCCATCTGGCCGATCGCGGCGGCCGCCTGCAACTCGTGCAGCGCACCGGGGCGCTCGCGCCACCCCATCCGCGCCATGCCCTCGGCGACCGCTCCCGAGGAGACCAACACGACCTCGGCACCGGCACCATGACGGGCGGCCATCTGCGCCACCCAGGGTTCGAGCAGGTCGCGTCCGACGCCGCGACCGTCACGGGTCAGCAGGGTACTGCCGATCTTGACCACCCAGCGGCGGGTCCCGGGGAGTTCCTCGCGCGAGATCATGGTCGATCAGCCCAGCGGATGCCAATCGTCTTCGGCGGCATCGTCCTCGCTGGTCCCGTCCTCGGGCTCGACGACGGTCTCGGCCGCACGCAACCGCTCCAGGTGGTTCATGAGATCCTGCATCAGCGGCTCCGTGCCCTTGCCGCTGAGCGCGCAGATGGCATAGACCGGCCCCTGCCAGTCGAGCCGCTCGAGCAGGGCCTCGCGACGGGCGGCGAAGGTCTCCTCGTCGAGTAGATCGACCTTGTTGAACACCAGCCAACGCTCCTTGTCGATCAGCTCGCGCCCGAAGGCGCGCATCTCGGCCTCGACCTTGCGGATCTCGTCGTAGGGGTCGGTGTGATCGCCGAGCGGCGCGACATCGACCAGGTGCAGCAGCAACCGGGTGCGCGACAGATGCTTGAGGAAGCGGGTGCCGAGTCCGGCGCCCTCGGCCGCGCCCTCGATCAGCCCGGGGATGTCGGCGATGACGAAGCTGCGCTCGCGCCCGAGACGCACCACCCCGAGGTTCGGATGCAGGGTGGTGAAGGGGTAGTCGGCGACGCGCGGACGCGCGCTCGAGACTTGGCGCACCAGCGACGACTTGCCGGCGTTGGGGAAGCCGACCAGGCCGACGTCGGCGAGCAGCAGCAGCTCGAGATGGAGATCGCGACGCTCGCCCGGGGTACCCGGGGTGGACTGACGCGGGGTGCGATTGGTGCTGGACTTGAAGCGGGCGTTGCCGATGCCGTGGAAGCCGCCCTGGGCGACCAGCAGGCGCTCGCCCGAGGCCATCAGCTCGCCGATCAGCTCACCGGTGTCGCGTTCGATCACCCGGGTGCCGACCGGGACCCGGATCACCAGGTCCTGACCGCTGCGTCCGGTCATGTCGCGGCCCATGCCGTTCTGGCCGCGCTCCGCGCGCTGGATGCGCTGATCGCGCAGATCGACCAGGGTATTGAGATTGTTGTCGGCGAGCAGATAGACACTGCCGCCGTCCCCGCCGTCGCCGCCATTGGGGCCACCTTTGGGGATGTATTTCTCACGGCGGAAGCTGACGCAGCCGCTGCCGCCGTCACCGGCTTCGACCCGGATGTATGCCTCGTCGACGAATTTCATGCGATCGATCCGTTGTGCGATTGCCGATGCAGGGGTCGCGGGCGCACACCCTGACGGTGCGGCAGAAACGAAAAAGCCTCGTCACCCGGACGAGGCTGCGCGGTCTCCACGGAAGGCGCGGGGCCAGGGCTGGACCCGCTCGCGGATCAGGCGCCTTCCACGGTGACGAACTTACGCTTCTGCGGACCCTTGGTGACGAACTTCACGACACCGTCGGTCAGGGCGTAGAGGGTGTGGTCGCGACCACAGCCAACGTTCACACCGTCGTGGAACTGGGTACCGCGCTGACGCACGATGATGGCGCCGGCGCTGACACGCTGACCACCGAAGACCTTGACGCCAAGGCGCTTGGACTCTGAATCGCGGCCGTTACGCGAACTACCGCCTGCTTTCTTGTGTGCCATCGGTAATCTCTCCTCAGCCGGCGTTGATGCCAGTGATCTTGAGCGACGTGAACCACTGGCGGTGGCCCTGACGCTTCATGTGGTGCTTGCGACGACGGAACTTGATGATCGAGACCTTGTCGCCACGACCGTGCGACTCGACCACGGCGCTCACCTTGCTGCCCTCGACGAAGGGCTTGCCGACCTTGATGGTCTCGCCGTCGGCGACCATCAGCACCTCGAAGTCGACGTTGGAACCTTCCTCGGCGGCGAGCTTCTCGACCTTGAGTGTGTCGCCTTCCGAAACCCGGTATTGTTTTCCACCGGTTTGAATGACCGCGTACATGATCAGCAGATCCCCAGAATAATTCGGAAACAGCCGACGCAGCTCGCAGCTCCGCGCCGGAACAAAGAAGCGGAATCCTACCGCGAAGCCATGACGTGCGTCAACGTCGATGCCTCTCCGAATGTGACGGCGCACCATCGCCGCCCGGTCGAGACTTGACGCGCCAGGGCGCAGTTGGCAGATTGGACGGAGAAACGGCTGACTCCTGGTCCTTGAACGGGAGGCGGTCGCCCAGGGCCCGGCAACACCAGGCGGCGTCCTCAGGGCCGCAGGATCCGAGACACCCCGGACCTGCCAGTACACCCGTTTCCGTTGCCGTGGGAGGACGCACGTATCGCGTTCCGCGACCTCCTTGACAGCTCGGTGCCTCGCACCTAGCATCCGCCGTCACTATCGATAGACCCCGCATACGAATGGACCTCTCCACGATTCGACACCCCGTCGCCGACGACTCGAAGGCGGTGGACGCCCTGATCCTGCGTCGGCTCGAGTCCGATGTCGTACTGATCAACCAGATCGGTCACTACATCGTCAACAGCGGCGGCAAGCGACTGCGTCCGCTCTCCGTGCTGCTCGCGGCCCGCGCCTGCGGCTACAGCGGCGAGCGTCACATCGATCTGGCCGCGATCGTGGAGTTCATCCATACCTCGACCCTGCTCCACGACGATGTCATCGACAACTCCGAGATGCGTCGCAACCGCGAGACGGCCAACGCCGTCTGGGGCAACGAGGCGAGCGTGCTGGTCGGCGACTTCCTCTACTCGCGCGCCTTCGAGATGATGGTCGACGTCGGCAGCATGCGGGTGATGGAGGTGCTCGCGCACGCCACCAACCGCATCGCCGCGGGCGAGGTGCTGCAGCTGCTCAACGCGCGCGACGCCGATACCGACGAGGCGCGCTACATGGAGGTCATCGAGCGCAAGACCGCGACCCTGTTCGCCGCCGGCACCCGCCTCGGCGCGATCCTTGCCGAGACCACCCCGGAGGTCGAGGCCGCGCTCGCCAGCTATGGGCTCAATCTCGGCATCGCCTTCCAGCTGATCGACGACGCGCTCGACTACAGCACCAACAACGAGAGCCTCGACAAGAACGTCGGCGACGACCTCGACGAGGGCAAGCCCACCCTGCCGCTGATCCGCGCCATGGCCGTCGGCACCGCCGAGCAGCGCGCGATGCTGCGCGACTGCATCGAGCACGGTGGTCGCGAGCGGATCGACGCCGTGATCGAGGCTATTGCATCCACCGACGCAATCGCCTATACTGGCGATCTTGCTAAACGGCACGCCCAAAAGGCCCGTGAGGCACTCGAGATCCTCGATCCGAGTCCCGCACGTGATGCCATGGCAACGCTGGCAGACTTCGCCGTCAGCCGGTCGTATTAAGAATTCCCGATATCGGGGTGTAGCTCAGCTTGGTAGAGCGCTGTCTTCGGGAGGCAGAAGTCGCTGGTTCGAATCCAGTCACCCCGACCAATCTCCGCTAGATCAAGAAAACCGGCCTCGCGCCGGTTTTTTTGTGCCTGCAATCTCTCCATCCCTGCCCTACCTGCATCAGCACCGGGCCGGGCACGGCTGATCGACCGAGACGCGCGCCCCGGCCGATCCCGCCCATCAGCGCCCGACCGCACCCACCTGAGGATGACGCCAGCGCACATAGAGACTGGCGAACAGCAGCAGCAGGTTGATCGTGCCGACCACCGCGAAGGGCGCGCGCGGATCGACATGGTCGAAGAGATAACCGCCGACCAGGGTGATCAGCAGGATGCCGATCGCGCCGGTGACGTTGAAGGCGCCGAGCACCGAGCCGCGTTGCGCCGTCGGCGCCTCCTGACCGATCAGCGACTGTCCGGCGAGAAAGACGCTGATCTGACCGATCCCGAGCAGGATGAAGAAGACGATGCCGATCCGCGCCAGCGGGTCTTCGAGCAGCAAGGGCGCCAGGTTGCCGAGCGCGGCCAGCCCCATGCATACGGCCATCGCCGAGACCCGGTCGATGCGATCGAGCAGCGGGCCGAGCAACGGCGCCCAGACCAGCGCCGAGAGCTGGGTGATGACAAAGATCACCGTCCCGGCGAGTACCGCCTCCGGCGTCTCCATCCCCGCCGCCTTGCCGGCCAGCGTGCCCCACAGGATGATGAAGGTCGCGTTGACCGACTGATCGCCACGCGCGATGAAGGCCGAGGCATAGGCGAGCAGGATGCGCGGATTGCGCGCCTGGGCAAAACCGCTGGCGAACAGGGTACGCACGTTCGGACGCTCGTCATGACGCGCCGGCACCCCGGGTTTCAACCCCCAGAAGACCAACACGGCGACCGCCACCGACAGCCCGGCGATGATGAAATGGGTCAGGCGACCGGCCTCGACGCCGTCGAAACCGGCATTGGTGAAGACCTTGGGCAGCGCCCCCAGTCCCTGACCGACGATCACCACGCCGAGCCCGCTGAGCACCCCGACCAACGCCACCAGCTTGCCGCGCGAACGCTCGGAGGGATAGTCGGCGAGCACCGTCGACAGCGCCCCGGCGACCGCCACCACGCCGAGGGCGTAGATCACCCGAAAGCCGTAGAGCATCTCCACCGAGGTGGCAAGCGGATAGAGCACGTAGGTCAGCGCCAGCAGCAGGAAGCCGACACCATAGACGGTACGCCGCCCGAGGCGGTCCATCAGCACCCCGGCGGGCAGGAACAGCAACAGGGTGACGATCTCGGTGAGGAACACCAGGTTGCCGCTGATGCGGCCCTGGCTCGACTCGGGGATGCCGAGATGCTCGTTGAGGATATAGGTCTGGCCAATGGAGACGAAGACCATGAGCCCGATCGAGAAGAAGGCCACGACCATGAAGGTCCAGCCGTGGCGCAGGCTGATCTCGGGGGCAAGATGAATCGGGCCGATACGATGAGTCTTGGCGTGTTCGGACATGGATACTGGGTCTCGGGCCGGCGCCGGCCGCTCGGTCGGGTTGCAAGAACGAACCGGCATTATTCAGCTTTCAGCCGCCAGCCGCCAGCCGCCAGCCGCCAGCCGCCAGCCGCCAGCCGCCAGGGGATTGAACCGCAAAGACGCAAAGGCGGCGAAGCAAGGGGGGAGAGCCGCCAGCGTCCAGCCTCCAGTCATGAGTCTGCTCTTTCCCCACTGGCGGCTGAAAGCTGATCGCTGGCGGCTGACGATAACCAAAAGCCGTTCCTACCTTTGCGCACTTCGCGTCTTCGTGGTTCAAATCGCCCTCGAAGAGCATCAACCGCCTCAGAAGGCGGCGCCCCCCCCACTGGCGGCTGAAAGCTGATGGCTGGCGGCTGAGCCCCCCCTAGGGCGCCAGCCGCTCGATGTCCCAGCCCGAGGCCGCACGGCGGTAGAGGAAGCGGTCGTGGAGGCGGCAGTCACGGCCCTGCCAGAACTCGATGCTGTCGGGGACGACGCGGTAGCCGCCCCAGAACTCGGGCAGCGGGATCTTGCCGTCGCGAAAACGCTGGCGCATCTCCTCGACCTTGGCCTCGAGCATCGCCCGCGAGCGGATCACCTGGCTCTGCGGCGAGGCCCAGGCGCCGATCTGGCTACCGCGCGCCCGCGAGGTGAAATAGCGGAAGGACTCGGCCGCCGAGATCCGCTCGGCACGCCCCGAGATCCCCACCTGACGCGCCAGCGCCACCCAGGGGAACAGCAGATAGACCCGCGGATTGGTCTCGATCTGGTGCGACTTGCGACTGGCGTAGTTGGTGAAGAAGACGAATCCACGCTCGTCGTAGAGCTTCATCAACACGGTGCGCGAGGAGGGTTGTCCCTCGGCATCGACGGTGGAGACGGTCATCGCGTTGGGCTCGGGGATGCCGCTGCCGACCGCCACCTGGTACCACTGCTCGAACTGGGAGAAGGGATCGGCGGCGAGCGACTCGCGCGCCAGCCCCTCCGCCATGCCCTGCGCGCGGATCTCTTCGGGGCTCGCCGTCATGCCGCCACCCCGGCAAGCTGGAGACCGAGCAGGGCACGCCCGGTCGGACGCGAGGGGAAAATCAGAGGATGTCTTCTCATTGATAATTATCAAAACTAATGGACAGAATTAGGATAATTGACTCGCCAAATGATTGGAACCCGGGGTAGTTTCATCCCTCCAAGACCTACTAAGACGGTCAATCATCCGCCGATTCGCTTCCACGGGCTACAGTGAACGGATGCCACGGGGCCTGGAAGACGACACAGATCGCGCGAACCGACACGATCAAGAAGGAGTACCCCATGCCGATGACCCGCCAAGACCAGATCAAGGCCCTGGAACAGGATTGGGCAGAGAACCCCCGCTGGACCGATGTCACCCGCGCCTACTCGGCGGCCGACGTCGTGAGACTGCGCGGTTCGGTGCAACCCGAGCACACCTATGCCCGACGCGGCGCCGAACGACTCTGGGGGCTGATCCACGGCGACGCCAAGAAGGGTTACGTCAACTGCATGGGCGCGATCACCGCCGGTCAGGCGATGCAGCAGGCCAAGGCCGGGATCGAGGCGATCTATCTCTCCGGCTGGCAGGTCGCCGCCGACGGCAACACCTCCGAAACCATGTACCCCGACCAGTCGCTCTATGCCTATGACTCGGTCCCCACCATGGTGCGTCGCATCAACAACGCCTTCAAGCGCGCCGACGAGATCCAGTGGGCCAAGGAGATCGAACCCGGCGATCCGGCCCACGTCGACTACTTCCTGCCGATCGTGGCCGATGCCGAGGCCGGCTTCGGCGGCGTGCTCAACGCCTTCGAGCTGATGAAGAACATGATCGCCGCCGGCGCCTCCGGGGTGCACTTCGAGGACCAGCTCGCCGCGGTGAAGAAGTGCGGCCACATGGGCGGCAAGGTGCTGGTGCCGACCAGCGAGGCGGTGCAGAAGCTCGTCGCCGCGCGACTCGCCGCCGACGTCATGGGCGTGCCCACGCTGCTGCTGGCGCGTACCGATGCCGAGGCGGCCAACCTGCTCACCAGCGACGTCGACGACAACGATCGTCCCTTCGTCACCGGCGAGCGCACCAACGAGGGCTTCTACCGGGTCAAGAACGGACTCGAGCAGGCGATCAGCCGCGGCCTGGCCTACGCCCCCTATGCCGACCTGGTGTGGTGCGAGACCGGCACCCCGGACCTCGGCTTCGCCCGCGAGTTCGCCCAGGCGGTGCTCGAGAAGAACCCCAACAAGCTGCTCGCCTACAACTGCTCGCCCTCGTTCAACTGGAAGAAGAACCTCGACGATGCCACCATCGCCAAGTTCCAGGACGAGCTGGCGGCGATGGGCTACAAGTACCAGTTCATCACCCTGGCGGGCATCCACAACATGTGGTTCAACATGTTCGACCTCGCCTACGACTACGCCCGTGGCGAGGGCATGCGCCACTATGTCGAGAAGGTGCAGGAGCCGGAGTTCGCCGCGCGCGACAAGGGCTACACCTTCGTCTCGCACCAGCAGGAGGTCGGCGCCGGCTACTTCGACGACGTCACCACCACCATCCAGGGCGGCGTCTCCTCGGTCACCGCACTGACCGGCTCGACCGAGGAGGAGCAGTTCTAACAACGCCCTCCCCCGCGCCGGGGCCATCACGCCCCGGCGCCCGCCCCGCACCGCCCCAGCCGTACCAGGAGACCCCGCGCATGGACTTCAAGACCGCCGATCTCTACGACCAGGAGGGCGACGCCCTGCAGGTCTGCGACCCGGTGTTCCAGGACTTCGGCGGCCGCTCGCGCTTCAGTGGCGAGGCGGTCACCGTCAAGTGCTTCGAGGACAACTCGCTGGTCAAGTCGACCCTGGCCGAACCCGGCGAGGGCCGGGTGCTGGTGGTCGATGCCGGCGGCTCGCTGCGCTGCGCCATGCTCGGCGACCTGATCGCCGCGCGTGCCGTCGAGCAGGGCTGGGCCGGGGTGGTGATCCACGGCTGCGTGCGCGACCGGGTCGAGCTGGCAGCCATGGCGATCGGCATCAAGGCGCTGGCCAGCACCCCGCGCAAGAGCCATCGTCGCGGCGAGGGCCAGCGCGACATCCCGATCAACATCGCCGGGGCGCGCGTCAACCCGGGCGATCAGGTCTATTGCGACGAGGACGGCGTGGTGATCGCCGAGCGGTCGCTCACCGACGGCTGAGGACGCATCATGGCCTGGACCGAGGCGAAGCTGATCGCCGAGGCCATCCTCGATGGTTTCGAGCGTCATTACCGACTGTTCCGCGCCTGTACCGGCGAGGCCCGGACGCGCTTCGAGCGCGCCGACTGGCCGGCCGTGCAGGCCGCCGCCCGCGCGCGCATCAGCTACTACGACACCCGGGTCGGCGAGACCGTGGCGCTGCTGCGCCGCGAGTTCCATCTGCGTGACCCGAGCGACGCGTTGTGGCAGCGGGTCAAGGTCGAGTATCTACGGCTGCTGCCGCTGCACCGCCAACCCGAGCTGGCCGAGACCTTCTACAACTCGGTGTTCTGTCGCCTGTTCGATCGGCGCTACTACGACAACCGCTATATCTTCGTCTGGCCGATGATCTCGACCGAGCACCTCGAGGCCGAGGTGCCGATCTACCGCCCCTACTACCCCACCCGCGACGGCTTCGCCCGGGTGCTCGCCCGCATCCTCACCGACGCCGGCTTCGAGCGACCCTTCCGCGCCCCGCGCCACGACCTGCGCTGTCTGCTGCGCGCGCTGCGCGAGCGCCTGCCCGCAGCACAGACCCGGCAGCAGAACTTCCAGCTCGCGGTGCTGCGCAGCCCCTTCTTCCGCAACAAGGCCGCCTATCTCATCGGCAAGGCGATCAACGGCGCCGACCAGATCCCCTTTGCCATCCCCGTCCTCAACGACGAGCAGCGCGGGCTCTATGTCGACACCCTGCTGGTCGGCGAGGACGAGCTGTCGGACATCTTCAGCTTCTCGCGCGCCTATTTCATGGTCGACACCGAGGTGCCGGCGGCGGTCGTCGAGTTCCTCCGCCCGCTGCTGCCGCGCAAGGGCAAGGCCGAGCTCTATACCGCGATCGGGCTGCAGAAGTTCGGCAAGGCCGAGTTCTATCGCGACTTCCTCAAACACCTGCGTCACTCCGCCGACGAGTTCGTCATCGCCCCGGGGATCCGCGGCATGGTGATGTGCGTCTTCACCCTGCCCTCCTTCCCCTTCGTGTTCAAGGTGATCAAGGACCGCTTCCCGCCGCAGAAGGAGATGAGCCGCGAGGCGGTGAAGGAGAAGTACCAGCTGGTCAAGCTCCACGACCGCGTCGGGCGCATGGCCGACTCCTGGGAGTACTCGCACGTCGCCTTCCCCGCCGCGCGCTTCTCCCCGGCGCTGCGCGCGCTGCTCGAGGAGGAGTGCGCCGGCAGCCTCGAGCACGACGGCGAGCACCTGATCATCAAGCACCTCTATATCGAGCGGCGCATGGCCCCGCTCAACCTCTATCTGCAGGAGGCCGACGCCGAGGACGCGCGGCATGCGGTGGCCGAGTACGGCGACGCCATCCGCCAGCTCGCCGCCGCCGACATCTTCCCCGGCGACTTCCTGTTCAAGAACTTCGGCGTCACCCGGCGTGGGCGGGTGGTGTTCTACGACTACGACGAGCTCTGCTATCTCACCGAGTGCAACTTCCGCAAGATCCCCGAGGCGCCCTACCCCGAACTGGAGCTGGCCGACGAGCCCTGGTACAGCATCGCCCCGGCCGACGTCTTCCCCGAGGAGTTCGAGACCTTCCTGCTCACCGACCCGCGCACCCGGGCGCTGTTTCGTGAACTCCACGCCGAGCTGCTCGACCCGGACTGGTGGCGCGAGCGCCAGACCCATATCCGCCGCGGCCGGCTCGAGGACGTCTTCCCCTACCCCGAGGCACGGCGCTTCCCCGGCCCGCCAGCCCCACGCAGCGTCGGGGCACAGACCATCGGCTAGACTGCGGACAGGCCGCGCCACCCCCGGCGCGCCCCAGACCGGTCCGCCCGGGGAGGCCATCATGCCCATCCGCCCGCGCCTCGTCCTGCTCGCGCTCGCGCTGCTGCTGACAGCCGCCGGCGATGTCCTCAGCGCCCCAGCGCAACACCCACCCTGGTTCAAGCAGTCCTTCCTCGATCTCGCCGAGGACGTCGCCGAGGCCACCGCCGCAGACCGCCGGCTGATGCTCTACTTCTACCAGGACGGCTGCCCCTACTGCGCCCTGCTGCTGCGGGTGAACCTCGCCGATCCCGAGATCGCACGACTGGCACAGGAGCGCTTCGAGGTCATCGCGCTCAACATCTGGGGCGATCGCGAGGTGGTCGGGCTCGACGGCCAGACCACCACCGAGAAGGGGCTGGCCGCCGCCCTCGGCGTCCAGTTCACCCCGACGCTGCTGTTGCTCGACGAGGCCGGCGCCGTGGTGCTGCGGATCAACGGCTACCAGCCACCGGCGCGTCTCGCCGCCGCGCTGGCCTATGTCGCCGAGCGGCGCGAGCAGTTCGGCGAGCGCTTCGTCGACTTCCACGCCAGGCGCGGCGGTCCGCCGGCAAGCGGCGAGCTGCACCACGAGACCGGCTTTCTCGAACCGCCGCTGCGCCTGGCCGATAACCGCGACCGCTCGCCACGCCCGTTGGTGGTGCTGTTCGAACAACGCACCTGTCGCGGCTGCGACCGTCTCCACGACGATCTGCTGCGCCGCCCGGCGCTGGGCGCCGCGCTCAGCGCCTTCGACGTGGCGCTCGTCGATATCGACGCCGAGACCCCGCTGCAGACCCCGGACGGTGCCGCCCGCGCCGCGCGCGACTGGGCCGAGGCGCTCGGTATCCTCTACACCCCGACCCTGGTGTTCTTCGACGCGGCCGGGCGTGAGGTCTTCCGCGCCGAGGGCGAGCTGCGCGCCTTTCACCTGCACGGCGCGCTCGACTATGTCGCCACCGGCGCCTATCGCTGGCAGCCGAGCTTCCAGCGCTATCTGGCGGCGCGGCGCGAGCGCATCGAGGCGCTGGGGATCGAGGTCGAGCTGATGGAATGAGCGCCGGGGTCGATCCCGGCGCGGCGCGGATCAGATGCGATCGAGCGCGGCGAGGTCGCGATCGCGCATCCCCAGCAGATAGAGGATGCCGTCGAGCCCGACGGTGGCGATCGAGTGACGCGCCTGCCGGGTGACGATCGGCTTGGCGTGGAAGGCGATGCCGAGCCCGGCGATCGAGAGCATCGGCAGGTCGTTGGCACCGTCGCCGACGGCGATCACCTGTTCGAGACGGATGCCCTCGCGCGCGGCCAGCTCGCGCAGCAGCTCGGCCTTGCGCGCGCCATCGACGATCTCGCCGGCGACCTCCCCGGTGAGCCTGCCGTCGCGGAACTCGAGCTGGTTGGCATAGACGTAGTCGATGCCGAAGCGTCGCTGCAGATGCTCGGCGAAATAGGTGAAGCCGCCGGAGAGGATGGCGATCTTGTAACCGAGCCGCTTGAGCATGGCGATCAGCCGGTCGGCGCCTTCGGTGATCGGCAGCCGCTCGGCGATCCCCACCAGCACCGACTCGTCGAGCCCCTCGAGCAGCGCCATGCGCCGCCGGAAGCTCTCCTGGAAGTCGAGCTCGCCGCGCATCGCCGCCTCGGTGATCGCCGCCACCTCGGCACCGACCCCGGCGGCCGCGGCCAGCTCGTCGATCACCTCGGTCTGGATCAGGGTCGAGTCCATGTCGAAGCAGACCAGCCGCCGGGTGCGGCGGAAGACGGTGTCCTCCTGGACCGCGACGTCGACATCCATCACCTGGCTGAGCCCGAGCAGCGCGCCGTGCAGTGCGGTGAGATCATCGACCGCGCCGCGCACCGAGAACTCCACCGAGGCGAGCGCGTGCGGCGCCGGCGCGGTGCGCCGCGAGATGCGACCGCTGAGCCGGTTGATGCGATCGACGTTGAGTCCGCGCTCGGCGATCAGCGCCGAGACCCGGGCGATGTGCTCGGCGCCGATCTCGCGCCCGAGCAGGGTGAGGATATGACGCGGCTGGCCCTGCTCGCGCACCCAGCGCTCGTAGTTGTCGCCGTCGATCGGGGTGAAGCGGATGTCGAGCCCCATGCCGTGGGCGGTGAACAGCAGGTCGCGAAAGACGCCGCTGTCGCGATCGGCCGCCGGCAGCTCGACGAGCATGCCCAGCGCCAGGGCGTCGTGGATGGTCGACTGGCCGATGTCGAGTACCGGGATGTGATAGCGGGCCAGGGTCTCGGTGAGTGCGGCGATGATGCCGGGACGGTCCTCACCGGCCACGTTGATCAGTACGATTTGGCTCATGAAGGTCTGTATTGGGTCACGAGGATTCGGATTCGGGTCGATGCGGTCTCGTCCGTCCTGGACGGTCGGTCAGGGTCAGACCGCATCCGCCGGGCGTCCCTGAACCGGCGGCGCGGGCCCGGATGCGTGGCCCGCGGCTGATCGATGGGGGGTACTTTAACGCAGATCGTCGCGTCCGACTCAGGTCCGCCGCGGCACCTCGAGCAGGGTCTGCACCAGATCGACGCAACCGGCGCGAAACCCCGCCTCGCAATAGGCCAGATAGTAGTCCCACATGCGCCGGAAGGCGGCATCGTAGCCGAGCGCCGCGACCTCGGCGTCGACGGCATGGAAACGCGCGCGCCAGCGCCGCAGGGTCTCGGCATAGTCGTCGCCGCACCAGCGGGTGTCGCGGATACGCAGCCCGGCGCGCGCGGCCTCCTCGGTCATGCGCCGCGGCGAGGGCAACATGCCACCGGGGAAGATGTAGAGCTGCACGAAGTCGGGGGTACGGCGATAGAGCGGGAAATCGTCCTCGTGGATGGTGATCACCTGCAGCGCGATCCGCCCGCCCGGGCGCACCAGCCGTCGCAGGGTATCGTAATAGGTCGACCAGTAGGCCTCGCCGACGGCCTCCATCATCTCGATCGAGATGGCGTGATCGAAACTGCCGCGCACCTCGCGATAGTCGGCGAGACGGAACTCCACCAGGTCGGCGAGCCCGGCCGCGGCCAGTCGGGTTCGGGCATAGTCGAGCTGGGCGCGCGACAGGGTGATACTGGTCACCCGCAGCCCACGCTGCGCCGCGGCCTCGGCCAGACCGCCCCAGCCGCTGCCGATCTCGAGCAGGTGCTCGCCGGGACGGGCGTCGATGGCGTCGAGCAGGCGCTCGTACTTGCGCGCCTGGGCCTGCTCCAACGACTCATCGCCCGCCTCCGGCGCGAACAGCGCCGAGGAATAGGTCATGCCGTGGTCGAGCCAGAGACGATAGAAGTCGTTGCCAAGATCGTAGTGACGGGCGATGTTGCGCCGACTGTTGCGGCGATGGTTGCGCCGGCGCAGATGGGTGAGACGATTGAGCCAGCGCCCCCAGCGCATCCCCTGTGGACCGCCGCCGAGGTGCTCGAGATTGTCGTAGAGCACCCCGAGCAGCGCCGGGAGATCGGGCGAGGACCAGTGCCCGGCGATATAGGACTCGGCGAAGCCGATCTCGCCGCGCACGACCACCCGGGTGGCGAAACGCCAGGGATGGTGGATCGCCAGCTCACCGGCCCCGCCACAGAAGCGCCCGCGATAGAGTCGGGCACCGTCGGCGCCCATGCGCACCAGCACCTGACCGAACAGCAGATCGCGGAAGAAACGCTCGAACAGGCGCCAGGCGCCCCTGGTATCGACCGGTTGCGGCCCGGACAACGGCTCTTCGACGGACATCAGGACACCTCTTCGCGGGGCGGCTCGGGCTTGGCGTGATAACGCCCGCCACGGAGCCAGATCTTCAGCGCCTGCCAGTGGATCATCAGCATCACCTTCAGGGTCATCAGCGGATAGCTCAACGCGGCGCGCAACAGGTTGGCATCGTCGCAGGGCAGCAGCCGGGCGCTGTGAACGGCCGCCAACATCAACCGTTCCTCCTGGAACTCGCGGATGACGACGCTGTGCTGCTGCCCGTCGCGCGCGAACCTGAACTGATAGTCGGCGGCCATGCCGATGAAGGGCGAGACATGGAAGTCCTTGGCATGGCGGGCGCGGATCGGCCAGCGCAGCGGCATCCCGCCCTCGTGGAGCAGATAGCTGTGGCTCTCGCCGAAGGTATTGTGGACCTCGCAGAGCACCGCCAACGGGCGTTCCTCCTGATCGAAACAGGTCCAGATGGTCAACGGGTTGAAGCCATAGCCGAGCAGACGGGGAAAGCACTGCAACTCGACCCGCGCCACCGCGACCTCGAGTCCCTGCCCGCGCAGCCGCGCCAGCAGCCAGGGCTTGAGCGGCGAGCCATCGCGCGGGCCGTGATCGCGGTCGTGGAAGGCGAGCAGGTTGAAGCGATTGTGCGAGAACCAGCGTGACCCGGCGGCCAACTCATCGAGACGATCGAGATCGAGCAGCAGGCTGAACACCCGGTAAGTGAAGCGGTAGCGCACCGGGAACAGCCGCCGGTGCATCACCTCGCCGAACAGCAGTCTCGCCGCCGGCGCGGTCATGATACGACCGGCGGCAGTTCGCCGCCGCGCGCACCGCGACCG
>NZ_RHFJ01000052.1:0-20883 GCF_003718675.1 Marichromatium sp. AB32 | reverse complement strand
GCCCAAGATGGTCGCCCTCGGCGCCGCCATGCGGAAACTCGCCCACATCTGCTTCGGTGTGTTCAAGAACCGTCGTCCCTACCAGCCCGATTACGCTTCCGCGGCTTGACGGGAAAGACGGTATCTTGGCGGTTCAACCCCCCGTCGGCTCTTTCCCCCGACTAATCTTTCGTTTCCAAAGCCCCCTGATTTTGCGTACAATGATCGATTCCCCGAATCCTCGGGGATACTCCTTGCCTCACCGTCTCGGCGCCGAGTCTGCGCGGCGGGAGGCTGTCCAATCCGTAAGGAGCCAAGATGCGACACTACGAAGTGGTTTTCCTGGTGCACCCGAGCCAGAGCGAGCAGGTGCCCGGCATGGTCGAGCGTTACAAGACCAATCTCGAGAAGCGCGGCGGTCAGATCCACCGCCTCGAGGATTGGGGCCGTCGTCCGCTGGCCTACCCGATCAACAAGGTGCACAAGGCACACTATGTGCTGATGAACGTCGAGTGCGATCAGGAAGCGATCGACGAGCTCGAGAGCGCCTTCCGTTTCAATGACGCAGTGCTGCGCAACATGATCATCCGTCGTGACAGCGCCGTCACCGAGCCCTCGCCCCTGGCCAAGACCGAGGGCGAGGACGAGGGCGCTTCGAGCAAGCGCGACGACTGATCACTAGGCACTGGAGAACATCATGTCCCGATTCTTTCGACGCAAGCGTTACTGCCGGTTCACCGCTGAAGGCATCACCGAGATCGACTACAAGGATCTCAACCTGCTGAAGGCCTATGTCAGCGAGTCCGGCAAGGTCGTGCCCAGCCGCATCACCGGTACCTCGGCCAAGTACCAGCGCCAGCTCGCCCAGGCGGTCAAGCGCGCGCGCTACCTGGCCCTGCTGCCCTACACCGACGGTCATTGATCCGGCGCGTCGTGCCGCCCTCGGTTGAGACCGGTGGCGGCACGGCTGCAGGTCTGATGCGATGAAGTCACTGGCGAGTTTCATCATGCGCGGGCCTTCGCAGGCGGCGCTGGTGGCTGCCACCTCGGCCCTGCTGTCGGTGATGATCCCGGTGTTCGGGGTCGTCGCCGCAGCGGCAGTGGGCCTGGTGACCCTGCGCAACGGCGCGCGCGGCGGTGCCCTGGTGGCGCTGTTCGCGACCCTCGGGGCGGGACTCTTCTACGGTCTCGTGTTCGGGGCCCCGCTGCTGGTGCTCGGGGTGTTGCTGCTGTTCTGGGTGCCGATCTGGGGGCTGGCGCTGGTGTTGCGCTACAGCCGATCGCTGGCGCTCACGGTCGAGTCCGCGAGCCTGCTGGTGATGCTCGGTCTGGTGCTGGTCTACGCCATCGTTGGCGACCCCGCCGTCTTCTGGGCGCGGTTGCTCGAGTTGATGCGCGAGGCGGCGCTGGCCGCTCAGCCCGATGGCGCGGCGGCCAACGCCGCGCTGTTCGGCGAGCTGGCGCGGTGGATGACCGGGGCCTTCGCCATGGCGCTGACCTTCCAGGTCGTGCTCGCCCTGTTCCTCGCCCGCTGGTGGCAGGCGCAGCTCTACAACCCGGGCGGCTTCGGCGAGGGCTTCAGGGCCTATCGCCTGCACCGCGCCTTCGCGCTGTTGGCGCTGTTGCTGATCGCCGGCTGGGCGCTGGTGCGAGGCCCGGGGTTGCTCGCCGATCTCGCGCTGGTCGCCGGGGTGGGCCTGTTGCTCCAGGGGCTGGCGGTGGTCCACCAGCTGCGAGTCCAACGTGGCTCGGGGACGGGCTGGCTGGTGCTGCTCTATGTGCTGCTGGTGCTGTTGCCGCAGATGGCGGTGGCGATCGCCGCCCTCGGCCTGCTCGATGTCTGGGTGGACATCCGCGCCCGGGCAGCGCGCCTGCCCTCGCGGCGACGCTGAGGCTTGAATCGCATGCAGACGACGAACGATTTAAGAGGAAATATCACGTGGAACTCATTCTGCTGAAGAACGTTGGTGGTCTTGGCTCGCTCGGAGACAAGGTCAATGTGCGTCCGGGCTACGGTCGTAACTACCTGGTGCCGCGCGGCTTCGCCGTGGTCGCCACCGCCGAGAACCTGGAGGCCTTCGAGGCGCGTCGCGCCGAGCTCGAGCAGCTCGCCGCCGAGCAGCTGGCCGCGGCCGAGGCGCGCAAGGCCGAGCTCGAGGAGATGCGCGTGACCGTCGCTCGCAAGGCCGGTGACGAGGGACGTCTGTTCGGCTCCGTCGGCACCGCCGACATCGCCGAGGCGGTCACCGCCGCCGGTATCGCGCTCGACAAGTCCGAGGTGCGTCTGCCCAACGGCGCCTTCCGCGCCACCGGTGAGTACGAGGTCGCGCTGCACCTGCACGCCGACGTCGATACCACCATCATGGTCGACGTCGTCCCGGAAGACTGAGTCCGCCGCTCGCCCCGCCCTCACCGGGGCCTGTGCGTGGATACAGGGGCGCTCTGCGCCCCTGTGTTGTCTCTGCGCCGCCGTGCTGTCGTTGCTGTCCCGCGCCTGCTTCGGGTGATCTCGGATCGTCGCGGACCATGCTTGCCAACGCCTGGTGCATGACACCACAATCAGGGCGTCCGAGCCCCGCTCGAACGACACGCCAGCGGATCCCGATCAACCTCCCCGAGCGTCGCCGAGCCGGTTATCCTTTCCACCGGGGGCCTCATGTTCGACCCTGATACCGAAGAGCTTGCCGCGCTCGCCACCGAGGGTGGCATGGATCGGGTGCGGGTGCCGCCGCACAATCTCCACGCCGAGCAGTCGTTGCTCGGTGGTCTGATGCTCGACAACACCGCCTGGGACCGGGTCGCCGATGTGGTCTCGGCGCGTGATCTCTATCGTCGCGAGCATCGGTTGATCTTCCAGTCGATCGCCCGACTCGCCGAGTCCGACCAGCCCTTCGACGTCGTCACCCTCGCCGAGACCCTGGAGCGCTCCGAGCAGCTCGAGGCCGCCGGCGGACTGTCCTATCTCGCCACCCTGGTCAACGAGACCCCGAGCGCGGCCAACATCAAGGCCTATGCCCAGATCGTGCGCGACACCTCGGTGCTGCGCCAGATGATCGCCGCCGGCACCGCGATCGCCGACAGCGGTTACGACAGCCAGGGACGTCCGGTCACCGAGCTGCTCGACGACGCCGAGCGTCAGGTGTTCGAGATCGCCGAGCAGCAGTCGCGCGGCGGCGGCGGTTTCCAGCCGATCAAGTCGTTGCTCAACCTCGCCGTCGAGCGCATCGACACCCTCTATCAGAGCGACGAGCCGATCACCGGCCTGGCCACCGGATTCACCGACTTCGACGGCATGACCTCCGGGTTGCAGCCCTCCGATCTGGTGATCGTCGCCGGGCGTCCGTCGATGGGCAAGACCACCTTTGCGATGAACATGGCCGAGCACGTCGCCATCCAGTCGAAGCGGCCGGTGGCGGTGTTCAGCATGGAGATGCCGGGCGATTCGCTGGCGATGCGCATGATGTCCTCGCTCGGGCGTATCGATCAGCACCGCATCCGTACCGGCAAGCTCGAGGACGACGAGTGGCCGCGACTGACCTCGGCGGTCAACATCCTCGCCTCGGCGAAGATGTTCATCGACGACACCCCGGCGCTGTCGCCGACCGAGGTGCGCGCACGGGCGCGCCGGCTCAAGCGCGAACAGGGCGACCTGGCGCTGATCGTGATCGACTATCTGCAGCTGATGCAGGCGCCCGGGGTGGGGGAGAACCGCGCCACCGAGATCTCGGCGATCTCGCGCTCGCTCAAGGCCCTGGCCAAGGAACTCGACGTCCCGGTGATCGCGCTCTCGCAGCTCAACCGCAGCCTCGAACAGCGCCCCAACAAGCGCCCGGTGATGTCCGACCTGCGTGAGTCGGGCGCCATCGAGCAGGACGCCGACCTCATCGTGTTCATCTATCGCGATGAGGTCTATCACGAGGACACCCCCGACAAGGGGATTGCCGAGATCATCATCGGCAAGCAACGTAACGGCCCGATCGGCACCACCCGGCTGACCTTCCTCGGCAAGTACACCAAGTTCGAGAACTATATCGGCAGCTATTACGGCGAGGGCGACGACGGCTGACCCCTGGAGACTGAACGCGGATGGCGACCCCCCCCAAGAAGCCCAAGACCAGCTATGTGTGCAGCGAGTGCGGCGCGAGCCAGCCCAAGTGGGCCGGCCAGTGTCCGGATTGCGGCGCCTGGAACAGCCTCAACGAGCAGCTCGCGCCGGCGCGCCCGGCGGCGGCGCGTGGCGGCGGCTATGCCGGGCTCGCCGGTGGCGCCGTGGTCGAGACCCTCGCCGAGGTCGCCCCGGAGGAGCGCGCCCGCACCGCCTGCGGCATCGGCGAGCTCGACCGGGTGCTCGGCGGCGGGCTGGTCGGCGGCTCGGTGATCCTGCTCGGCGGCGATCCCGGCATCGGCAAGTCGACCCTGCTGCTGCAGGCCTGCGCGGCGCTCGCCAGTAGCCGCCGGGTGCTCTATGTCAGCGGCGAGGAATCGCCGCAGCAGATCAGTCTGCGCGCGCGCCGGCTCGGGCTCGACGGCGAGGACATCCGTCTGCTGCCCGAGACCTGTGTCGAGCGCATCCTCTATCACGCCGCCGCCGAGCAGCCGCGGGTGATGGTGGTCGACTCGATCCAGACCCTGTTCACCGAGCAGCTGCAGTCGGCGCCGGGCTCGGTGTCGCAGGTGCGCGAGTCGGCCGCGCAGCTGGTGCGCTTCGCCAAGCAGCGCGACACCGTGGTCTTCCTCGTCGGTCATGTCACCAAGGAGGGCGCACTCGCCGGTCCCAGGGTGCTCGAACACATGGTCGACACCGTGCTCTATTTCGAGGGCGAGTCGGGCGGCGCCTTCCGCCTGGTGCGCTCGATCAAGAACCGCTTCGGCGCGGTCAACGAACTCGGCGTCTTCCTGATGGGCGACCAGGGGTTGCGCGAGGTCAAGAACCCCTCGGCGATCTTCCTCTCGCGTCACGACGAGCCGACCCCCGGCAGTCTGGTGATGGTCACCCGTGAGGGCACCCGGCCGTTGCTCGTCGAGGTCCAGGCGCTGGTCGACGAGAGCTCGTTGGCCAATCCGCGCCGGGTCGCGCTGGGGCTCGATCAGAACCGTCTGTCGATGCTGCTGGCGGTGCTGCACCGTCACGGCGGCATCGGCATGTTCAACCAGGACGTCTTCGTCAACGTCGTCGGCGGGGTGCGGATCGGCGAGACCGCCGCCGACCTGCCGGTGCTGATGGCGGTGTTGTCGAGCTATCGCGACCGCCCGCTGCCGCTGGAGCTGGCGGTGTTCGGTGAGGTTGGGCTCTCGGGCGAGGTGCGTCCGGTGCCCAATGGCCCGGACCGGCTGCGCGAGGCGGTCAAGCATGGGCTTCGCCGGGTCATCGCCCCGGCCGGCAACGTCCCCAAGGGCGGTGTCGAGGGCCTGGAGATCGTCGCCGTGCGCACCCTCAGCGAGGCGCTCGACGCGCTCTGATCAGGGCGCGTCGCGATGGAGCGGTCGGGCGTCGATGCGCCGCTCGATGTGCTCGGCGATGCGGCGGTAGCGCGGGTCCTCGGTGTCGCCGAAACGGGCGGCGAACTCGGTCTTGTTCATCCCCTCCGGCAGCCCCGCGATGCGCGGCATGAAATCGTCCTCGATCAGCCCGGCGCGGGCCCGCTCGCGCACCCAGCGCGCCTGCTCCGGGGTGGCGGTGGCGAGGGTGGCGAGGCGGATGCCGGCGCGGTTGGCGGCGAGGTCGGCAAAGCTGAAACCACTGCCGCCGTCGCTGTCGCTGTGCTCCTTGTACCAACCGACCAGGGTCGAGAACAGGTCGCCGCCCTCGAGCGCGAGCGCCGCCGAGGCGGTGAAGTGCTGGGCGAGGTCCTCGCGCTTGCGCAGGGTCACGGTGCGCTGTGGCAGCCGCGCGCCCTCGGGATCGTGCAACTGCTGGCCGTTGACATAGAGCGCGAGCAGCAGCAGCGCGGCGCGGTTGTCGGCGAGCGGGGCCTCGCTCGGCGCGCCGAGCAGCACGCCGAGCAGGGTGGCGAGATCGGGCGCCGAGCGATCCTCGGCGAGATGCCGGTCGAGCCGGCGCTGCGCGGCGAGCATGGCGGGGCGGTCGGCGTCGGCGATCAGGCTGCTGGCCAGGCGCTCCAGCCCGTCGGCCTGCCAGGTGTAGATCACACTGATCCGCTCCGGTCCGAGCCGGGTGCGCTGTACCAACCGGCTCTGACCGAGCGCATCGAGCAGTCGCTCGGTCAGGCCCTGCACCAGTCCGGCGGGCAGCGGCAGTCCGGCGACCCGGGCTTTGACCACCTCGGGCAGTGCCCCGTCGGTCTCGACCAGACCGAGTTCGAGGTTGAGATAGCGTCCGGGTCCCACCCAGGGCAGCGCAATCGAGCCCTGCAGGTCGAGTCGCCCGGGGGCGAGCTGGACCGCGGCGCGTCCCTCGGCGCCGATCCGGGCGATCAGGTGGTTGGCCACCCGCTCGGCCTCGGTGGCGCTGAGCGCGACCATGGTCGGCATCCCGGCGAGGCGGTCACGCGGGCGGTTGTGACGCAGCCAGTCCTCGGCCCAGGCATGGTCGGCGGCGCTGAGCGGCGCGCGCTCCGGGACCACCGCCTGGCCGTCGAGCGCGACCCTGAGCGCGAGCCCGGCGAGACCGAGCAGGATCAGCAGGCCGAGCCAGCCGAGTCCCTTGATGATGAGATGCATGATGCGGGTTCCTGTGCGGCGCATGGCGGGCAGGGTAGCGGCTGTGTTGCGCGCGGCCAAGCCCGCGGCTTGCGGGGTGTGTCCGGCGCGGTCATGCTGGGGCGATCCGTGTCAGATCGAGTGAGGCGATGGTGATGTGTCCGACCCGTGTATTCGAGGGGCGTGGCCCGGAGATCGACCCAGGCGCCTGGGTCGACCCGAGTGCGGTGCTGATCGGTGCGGTGCGGCTTGCCGCCGCGGCCTCGGTGTGGCCGGGGTGCGTGGTGCGCGGCGATGTCGAACGCATCGAGATCGCCGCCGCCAGCAACATCCAGGACGGCTGCGTGCTGCACGTCTCGCACGACGGGCCCTTCCGACCGGGCGGCGCGCCGCTGCTGATCGGTGAGCGGGTCACCGTCGGTCATCAGGCGCTGCTCCACGGTTGCGAGATCCGCGAGCGCTGTCTGATCGGCAGCGGTGCCCGGGTGCTCGACGGCGCCCTGATCCACCCCTACACCCTGCTCGGCGCCGGCGCCCTGGTCACCCCGGGGCAGGAACTCGCCGGCGGTCAGCTGTGGCTGGGCGCGCCGGCGCGTCCGGTGCGTCCGTTGAGCGAGCGCGAGCGGGCGCAGATCGACTACTCGGCCGAACACTATGTCGCGCTCGCCGCGCGCCATCGCGCCGCCTTGGCGGAGGTCGACGGATGAGCCGGCGAGCACGACGTCCGGCGGCCGCGTCGCACGATGCGAGCACGCAGGCGGCCCTGGTCGATGCCTTCCGCGGTGGCGATCTGCCACGTGCCGAGACCCTGGCGCGACGTCTCACCGCGACCCGTCCGGGCGCGGCCTTCGGCTGGAAGGCGCTCGGCTCGGTGTTGCTCGCCGAGGGCCGTCCACGTGCGGCGCTGGATGCGCTGGAGCGGGCGCTGGCGCTGGCCGGGGACGATCCCGAGTGTCGCAATACCCTGGGCCGCGCGCTGCTCGATCTGGGCGAGCCCGCGCGTGCCCTCGATGTGCTCGAGCGCGCCCGGGTGCTGCGTCCGGCAGACCCCATGGTGCTTGGTAATCTCGGCGCCGCGCTGCAGACGCTGGGCCGGAGCGAGGCGGCGCTCGCGCCGCTGGCCCGCGCCGTGGCGCTGGCGCCCGATTCGGCGGCGGCGCTCAATAATCACGCCGGGGCCTTGCTTGCGCTCGGTCGCGCCGCTGCCGCGCGCCCCTTGCTGGAACGGGCGCTGGCGCTCGATCCCGGGCTGGTGCAGGCGCGCGCCAACTGGGTGCGCAGTGTCGAGATGCTGCGCCCCGACGCGCCGTCCCCGGCGTTGCGCGGCCTGTTGGTACGGGCGCTGGATGAGTGTTGGTGTATGCCGCAGCGGCTGCTCGTGCCCAGTTGTGCGTTGCTGCACGCCGAGCCGGTCATCGCCGCGGCGCTCGCGCGTGTCGCCGCGCACTGGCCGGGGGCGCCGACCCTGGCAGCGCTCGGCGGTGCTCCGGTGGTTGCGGCCCTGCTCGCCGACGCATTGCTGATGGCGTTGCTGCCACGGGTGATCCTCGGTGATGTCGGGCTCGAGCGGTTGCTGACCCTGTTGCGCCGGGCGTTGCTCGTCGAGGTCGAGCAGGGGCGACTCGACGCCGACGGCTTGGCGCTGCTGGTGGCGATCGCGCAGCAGTGCGAGCTTGCCGAGTTCGTCCACGACCAGGACGCCGAGGAGACCGCGCGGGTCGCGACGCTGCGCACGGAGCTCGCTGAGGCGCTGCGCTGGCGCGCGCCGGTCGCCGCCGAGCGGGTGGCGGCGCTGGCCGCCTATCTGCCGCTCGGCTCCATCCCGTTCGCCGAGCGTCTG
Organism: Marichromatium sp. AB32; assembly: GCF_003718675.1. NCBI lineage: Bacteria > Pseudomonadati > Pseudomonadota > Gammaproteobacteria > Chromatiales > Chromatiaceae > Marichromatium > Marichromatium sp. AB32. The sequence continues at coordinate 12,404 of NZ_RHFJ01000052.1, read as the reverse complement.
CTCGAGCGGGACTGGCCGGAGTCGCTGCAGCCCCTGCTCGAGCGTCAGCTCGTCGAGCCCATGGCCGAACGGCGTCAGCTCGAACACATCGAGCGCTGGGCGCTCACCGAGGATGTGGTGAGCCGGCGGGTGCGCGCGCAGTACGAGCGCAACCCCTATCCGCGCTGGCGGGTGAGCGAGCCGGTACTGACGCCGGCGCCCGACCTGCCGGCGCTGTTGCGCCAGCGGCTGCCCGGCGTCGAGCTGGGGGGCGTGACCTGTCCGGAGACGCCCGAGGTGCTGGTCGCCGGCTGCGGTACCGGCGAGCACGCGATCGCCACGGCGCGGCGGTTGCGCGGGGCGCGGGTGCTGGCGATCGATCTGTCGCTACGCAGTCTCTGCCATGCCCGCGCGCGCAGCGAGGCCCTCGGGGTCGCGGTGCGCTATGCCCAGGCCGACCTGCTGGCGCTCGCCGCGCTCGACGAGCGCTTCGACCTGATCGAGTCGGTGGGGGTGTTGCACCATCTCGACGATCCACTCGCCGGTGTGCGGGTGCTCGTCGGGCGTCTGCGGCCCGGCGGGGTGATGCTGCTCGGGCTCTACAGCGAGCGGGCACGCGCAGCCGTGTATCGTGCGCGGGCGCTGGTGGATGCCGTCGGGATCGGTGACGACCCGGCGCGGATCCGTCGCGCCCGTCAGCGACTGATCGAGGCCGCCGACGAGGAGCGGGTGCTGCGTCCGCTGCTCGATTCGCCAGATTTCCACTCGATGAGCGGTTGTCGCGATCTGCTGTTCCACGTCCAGGAACACTGCTTCACGCCGTCTGGGCTTGCCGATCTGTTCAGTGATGCCGGACTGGAGCTGCTCGGGGTCGAGCTCGATCCGACCCGGCGCGCAGCCTATCGCGCGCGTTTCCCGGAGGATCCGACGGTGGCCGATCTGGCGCGGCTCGATACCTTCGAGCGCGATCATCCGCTGACCTTCACGGCGATGTATCACTGCTGGGTCAGGCCGCGCGCCGGGGCGCGGCCGGGCTAGACGGAGGGCGATCAGCTACCGCGCAGCTTGGGTGGACGGGGCTCGGGCTTTTGACTGATACGGTGCTCGAGCTGCTCGGGCGGAAGCGGCGGGGCGTAGAGTTCGCCCTGGGCGTGCGGACAGCCGATGGTGAGCAGCAGTTCGCGCTGACCCTCGGTACGTACGCCATCGGCGAGCAGGCCGATCTCGAACGACTGGGCGAGGGCGATGACCGCGTGTACCACGTCGAGATCCTCCTGGGCCTCGGGCAGGTTCTCGATGAAGCCGCGATGGATGCTCAGGGTGCCCACCGGCAGCCGGCGCAACAGCGAGGGGGCGAGCCAGCCGGCGCCGACATCACGCAGCGTCAGGTGGACGCCGAGCTGGTGCAGGGCGGCGAACAGCTCGACGATCTGATCGCTGTGCTTGAGCAGCAGCCCCTCGGTGAACTCCAGCTCGAGTTGATCGCCGTCGAGTCCGTGGGTGTCGAGCGCGCGCGCGATGGTGCTGGCCAGATCGAGTCGCAGCAGCAGCGGCTCGGAGACGTTCAGCGCCAGTCGTCCGACCGGCAGCCCCCGGCTGCGCCAGTGCTGGAACTGCTCGCAGGCGCGGTTCAGCGTCCAGTGACCGAGCTCGACGAGGAAGCCGCCGTCATCGGTCAGTGGCAGGAAGCGCTCGGGCGCGACCAGACCGAGTTGTGGCTGGTTCCAGCGCGCCATCGCCTCGATGCCGCACCATCGACCCGACTCGACGTCGACGCGCGGTTGGTAATGGAGCTGGAAATCGCCGCGCTCGAGCCCCTCGCGCAGCTGGCCGATGAGCCGTTGGCGCTCCTCGGCGGCGGCATCGGTGTGGATCGCCAGACAGCGATAGGCGTTGCGTCCGCCCTGCTTGACCGCGCGCAGCGCCGACTCGGCCTTGGCGAGCAGCAGGTCGCGGTCGCGGCCGGTGCTGGGGTCGAAGGCGATGCCGATGCTGGCGGTGACGAAGACCTCGTGCTCGCGGATGTGAAAGGGCGCGGCGAGACAGTTCTGCAGTCGCTGGGCGATCGATTCGGCCTCACGGATCCCGGGGATCTCCTCGAAGATCAGGCCGAACTGGTTGGCGCTGAGTCGGGCGAGGGTGTCGGCCGGGCGGATCTCGCTGCGCAGGCGCAGCGCCACCGAGCGCAGCAGCTCGTCGCCGATCTGCGGACCGAGATGGGTATTGATGTTGGCGAAGCGGTCGAGATCGATGAGGAAGAGGGCGAGCGGGATCTGCTTGCGCTGGCGCAGCTCGATGGCGTGCTCCAGGCGGGAGTTGAACAGCAGCCGGTTGGGCAGCTTGGTGAGCTGGTCGTAGTGGGCCAGGTACTCGGCGCGGCGCGGGGTGTTGAGGGTGGCGCTGTGCTCGGCGAAGACGCCGACATAGTTGAGCAGGTTGCCGCGGGCGTCGACGATGCGGTGGATGGCCAGGCGCTGGAGATAGATCTCGCCGTCCTTGCGGCGGTTCCAGACCTCGCCGATCCAGGAGCCGTGCTTGAGCAGGTGACGCCACATGCCGACGAAGAAGCTGCGCGGGTGCCAGTGCGAGTTGAGCAGGCTGGGATTGCGACCGAGGACCTCGGTCTCGGTGTAGCCGGTGATGCGGCTGAAGGCGGCGTTGACGGCGACGATGCCGCCCTCGGGGTCGGTGATCAGCACGCCCTCGGAGGTCGCGGCATAGACCGCGGCCGATTGCAGCAGACGGCGTTCGGCCTCGCGCACCAGGGTGACGTCGCGGACATTGATCACCGCGCCGGCAAGCTGGTCGTCCTCGCCGCGGTGCGGACTGACCCGTATCTCGAGGTCGCGTGGTTCGCCGTCGGGGCCGGGGCGACGCAGGTCCTCGGCATGTTCCTTGGCGTGTGCGAGACAGCGCTCCAGTGCCTGCTGCAGCGCGGCGCCGAGTGTCTGGTCGGAGATCACCCGACCAAGTGGCTGGTCGATGACCGCGTCGTAGTCACGATCGAGCGCGTTGAGGAAGGCGCGGTTGACGGCGCGGATGTGGTGCTCGGGATCGACGAAGGCGAGCCGCTCGGATGAGGCCGAGAGGATCTCGCTGTAGTGCGAGAGCGCCTGCTCGGCGCGGTAGCGCTCGGTGATGTCCATGACCACGCCGCAGATACGGGCGTCGCTCTCGGTGGCGCGCGGGTCGATGTGGCCGGTGCCCTCGATCCAGCACTCGCTGCCATCGGGGCGCTGCAGCCTGAAGCGCACCTGGATCGGTGCTTGGGACTCTGCAGCCTGCTCGAGGGCCTGTTCGACGCGCGGACGGTCGTCGGGGTGGATGAGCCCGAGCGCGTCCTCGAGCATCAGCGTCTCGGTCGGGGGCAGCCCCCAGATGTCGTACCAGGTACGGGTGACGCGGACCTGACCGGTCGCCACCTCGAGCTGCCAGTTGGCGACCCGGGCGAAGGCTTGGGCCTCTTCGGTATGGGCTGGATACTGGTTTGCGAGTTCGCTCCAGGCGGTATCCATGACCATCACCAGCCATTGCGTCTCCTGGTCTTGGTAGGGCGATACCGTCAGCTGCGCCCTCAGCTGTCCGTTCTTGGTCGTCAGCAGGATATTCAGTCGCCGCGGCGATGCCTCGTGAGTGGCGATGTCGAACTGTGCGAGTAGCGCGGGGGAGGGGTTTGCCAGCAGGTCGCTGAAGCATGTGCCACGCAGGTCGGTGTTGGGCTTGCCGACCAGTTCGAGAAGCGGGCGATTGATTTCGGTGATGCGCAGTCCTTTGTCTAGGAGAAGCGCTCCTTGCGGGATGGCTGAGAGCAGAGACATAAAGGGATCGAGGGACGTTTTTTTTCGGTTCCGGGGAATGGTGTCGTTCCTGAATCGATCGGGGAGTTTGGCCGGTTCATATGATTTGGATGTCCGTTTTCCGGTCGGGGTTTACCAGCAGCCACTAACGCCGCCGCTACCGGATGCCCCCTTCTTCCCTGATTGGTCCAGGCTCAGTGTCGCGCACTTGGTGTCATGTGTGCTTTGTGCGCCGATGGGGGTTGCTTCTATGGTGTAGGTGCTGCGGCTGAGGTCCTTGACTGAAATGGTGTACCTGGTATCCATGCTGTCGTCGCTGCTGCAGGACAGGTTTGGGACTGCGTCTGCATAAGACATTTTCTCGGTGTAATAACGCTCCATGAACTGAGCGTATTCGCCGATGCAGGACTTGGCTCGTCCACGATAGGTCTTGGTGACCTGGTCGATATAGGATGGATAAGCGATTGCTGCCAGTATTCCGATGATGGCAACGGTGATCATCAACTCGATCAGCGAGAAACCAGCGCTGTGATTCTTTCTCATGACCTAGTACTCCAGGATCTCTCGCCAGGAGGCGCGGTTGATCGAACTCTCCGGTGCACGGATCTGGATCGTCTCGGTGTCACTGTTGTCGAGAACGACCTGCATGAAGTTGGCGACGAAGGTCGGCTGGTTCGGAACGTGCGAGAATCCGACCCCGGATACCGGGATTGGCTCGCCGCTGACCTCGAGCGCGTCACTCTGGTCGAATTCTCCGTCTCGGTCAATGTCGAAGATCCCCTCGCTAAGCCTGGCTCCGGTGAAGGGGTCGATCGCCATGACGAAGCCGTTACCCGTGGGTTGGCAACTGTCACTCGAGTCGGGTATACGGGTGGTACCGAACAGGACCTCCCCTTGGAATTGGTTGGGCAGGGTCATGCGTTCACCCTCGCGACCATTGATCGGCGAAACGAGATCGATGTACCACCCGCTCTTGCCCTCGAGATCCTCGCTGTCACCGGCGGAAACGACCCTGACGGACAGCTCGTCGACCAGCCCTTCGGCCTCGATCTGACGCGCGACGAGGTTGGAGCGGCTGGAGATGGTCTGACCTTCGTCGACCAGGCCGTACCAGCTTTGCACTTGCGTGTCGGTGATGTCGGTCTCGTTGAGATAACGGCCAGTGCCGAAGAAGACCCAGCGTAGGTCGCTGTCGGGATCGACGCCGACCAATGGCGAGACGGTGATGGGTTGGGAGGTGTTCGAGGCATCCGTTGCGCTGAACAGTAACCTGCTCTGCGGGGTGTTGCTGGAGAGGTTCTCGAATCTCCACAGGTTGCCCTTCAGGTCGCCGGCATAGACAGTGTCGGTGAAGCCGTCACCGTTCGAGTCCCATGCATAGATCGCGGACAAGGCGTTGTCGGTTACCGTCGTCGGCTCCACGCTTACCGCGCTGCCATCGGCCACGTCGATCATCAACAGTTGGGCCGTGCCGCTCTGGTTGTCCGGGCCGTTGCCGAGCAGAACGCGCCACTCGCCGTCTTCGACCTGAGCGACGATCGGCTTGCCGATGTTGCGACCGAGTCCGGGGATGTCCTGCTCATCCCTTTCCCAGAGCAGCGAAATGTTGGTCGGATCGGTGACATCCAGTGCGAATACCCCGGGGCCACCTCGCCCCAGGGTCCCGATCAGCACGCTCTTCCAGGCCCCGGAGGTATAGACGTCTGCCACCGTCAGCTCACCATCGACGAAGTAGCGATGGGCATAGTCGGGGTTGGCCAGGGATACGAGGCCCTTCGAGAAGACAGCGTTGGGGATGAATGCGTAGATCTCTTCTCCGGTGGCGGCGTCGAATGCGTGCAGCATGCCGTCGTTTGCGCCGACGTAGAGTGTTGCTGAACGACTCTGCTGGTTGCGACTGAAATTGGCATAGCTGCTGGCGCCGAGGAAGGTTGCACCGACATAGAAGGACGGGTCGGGTGAGGACACATGGACCGGTGCTGAATTGACAATGTCGCCGAGCAGGTGCTGGCGACTCCTCAGGGTTCCGCTCGGCGTTTCGTTCGAGGTGTCTCCACGGAGATAGTCGACGATCGAGCTCGATTGCAGGAGGGCTTGCTGAGCGCCGCTGAGATTATCCCAGGTGAAAGGTTCGGCGGTTTGCGAGTCCGGGCGGTTGAAGAAGATCTTGCGGGCATCCCAGGCAGGAAGAGCGTCGTTTGCGCTCCACTCCGGTGTTTCGCTGAGCACTCCGGTCTGGGTGTCCATGCTGAAGGCCTCGACATCTCCGTCCCAGGAACCGCTGACGAAGCTCGCCTGGTAGCTTCTGGTGTCGGTACTCAGCTCCGATGAGTTGGTCGCCAGTCCGCTCCCGGTTCCCACGGTCTCCTCGACGATGTTGCTGAATGCCTGGGTCAGGCTTTCGATCATCTTGTCGGCCTCGCTGGCGACATAGAAGTTGTCGGGGCGCTTGTCGCCTGTCGACAGGATGTCGCCGGTTGTGTGCCACCAGCTGTCGGGGAGTGGTTCGGTCTGCTCGTAGGTTCGGTAGTCGTTCGGTACGGAGAAGCCGCCGTACTTGGTGGCGAGCCAGTACTGATTGCGCGCGCGCGATTCCAGTCTTTGCGCCTCGCGGACATCGACCCAGTAGGTCGACACGGTTTGCTTGTCGATAAGGTCTGGACGGATATCGCGGGTATGGGCGTCATAGGCGAGCCCCACGATGTAGGCCGAGTTCTCGCGTCCGGTGAAGGGGGTGCTGATGGTGATGCCTTCGAGCAGTGCGACGCGCTGGGTCGCGGTCACGACGTCGATGCTGCTGTCACCGCTGACCTCGCTCGGTGTTGCTGGCTCGTCGCTGCTCCTGCTGTTTCCCGGGAGGTTCTTGTCCCTGTGGGTATTGGCGTCGCCGATACCGAGAATGACGCTCTTCTGGCAGTAGTGCTGGATGGGGTCCTGCCATGAGGTGATGACGGGGAAGCCATCGGCAAGCTGGTACTTCTGGTCGTCGGAGCCCGATATGTCCGAGTATTCGGGGACATTTCCCTGGTGCTTGAAGTAGCGTAGTGCGGCATAGAAGAGTTCGCTGACCGGGTCGATGCTCTTGTGGTTCGCACTGGTCATCTCGCCGAACTTGTTGAGATAGTTGATGACGCCGCTATCCTCGACACCAGCTGCGATGAGCGTCGAGGTGATATCCGATGGGGTTGGGTTTGGGGTCAGGACGCCGGTCGCCAGATCCCATTCGGGGTTCGGGTTCTCGATGGTGAGCCCGGAGTCATCGATCATGTTCTCGCCGATGAAGCGCATCCCGGCCCTGAGTACTCCGCCGTCCCGATATTTGTTCGAGTCGTTCAGGTATCCGAAGACCGCATAGCGAATCCTGCTGGAGTACTCCTGAAGTAGCCCCTCTGGCTTGTAATGGCTGCCGTATCGCACGCAATTGTCTTCGAGAGAAACGCTCGGATCGCAGACCTTGACGCGGACATGAGCCTCGAAGGTGCTCGACTGGGAATCGGAAGACTTCAGCGGGTAGGGTATGTCGCTATCCGTTGTCGATACGGACAGGTTGTCGACATAATACGTGTGACCGCCATGGATGACGATACGGTCGAAGCTGCTATAACTACTGTCGGTGATCCCGCTGATGCTGCCGAGCTGCTGGTTTCTGTCGTCGTAGACCTCTAAGGAAATTTCGCCGTCATCATATGATGTAAGGACGAAGCGATACCATTCGTTTTCCGGTCTGTTCCAGCTCTGTCTAGAGCCAAGGGATGATGGGTTGCCATCGCTACGCTTCTCGATGCCAAATTGTGTGCTGGTGAATACGACGCCGTAGCCGTCGAAATCGGAGTCGCTGATGGAAAGACGGTCGGCATTTCCTCCGCCGCTGTTGGAAGGGCGATAAATCCAGCCGGTGAAGATGAAATTTCTATCGACCGTCTGGGACATTGTCTTGTAGCCGCCGTTGGGGTCGTTCGAATCTGTCTTTCTTAGACTTCCTGTTATCGCGTCGACAGAGCGCGAACTGTCTCTTGACACCTCTCCGTTGCGATATTGAATCCAGCCGGATGAGAAGTCAGAGTCGTCGAACACCTGTTGGCTCGTCTGTGTGTCACTAGTCGAGCTGAAATCGTTCGGCAAGGTGAAATACATCCTGTTGCCGAGGCCATTGATGCGAATGTTTATCCAGTCCGCCTCGAATGGGGTTGCGCCAGAGATAAGTGATGCATTACTTCCGGATTGAGGTGTTCTTCTCTCGGGATACACATTGGTGCCGCCTTGGCCGTCATGCCTCGCTTTTTGTAGCCAGGTTTCTTCGACAGTGTCGCGGTATCTGTATCCCCCCGAGAGTGCTGCGCGGAAGGGGTCAATGGTTTGGGTTGCTGCCCAGTTCATGAAGTTGCCACTCCACTCGCCATCCCCTGAGCATCTTCGATTATTCGTGGTGGATGAAGGGTAGAAGTGGCGCTCCTCCTCGGCTGAATCGATCCCTTCATAGCGATAGCATTTATTTGAATCGAAATAACCTGCGTAGGCGCGATCCTCGGTGTATGCGCCGAGATTGGCGACACTGTTGATCGTGGGCCATTCCACGGAAGGAACCAGCGCGAGATTACCGGGGACATTGGTTCCTACGGACAGAGGGATCTGTGAAACCATGTCTGCGCATGCAAGCTGTGAGATCAGGAGCGTGGCGAGTGTCAGCTTGATTCTGGCGGCCGATCTTCTGATGTGATTCTCGAGTTCAGTATGCATGGAGCTTGCCCCGCGAGTTCAGAGGTTCCTTTCGAAGATGCCGGAGAGGACGACGAGTGCGCGATCCTGTACCGCTGTCGGGCTTGCGCTTCGCGCGATGACGCGATAGTAAGCGACCTCGCCGCCGCTGCCGCTGCCGCCATACTGCATGTTGTTGGCACTGTTGCCGGAGTTGAGTGAGGTCGTACTGGGGGCTTTGCCGAGATAGTGGATCTGGTATTGTGGTGCACCGATGACCATGCCATCGTTGATTCGGTATTCGGTGTCGACGGTGATCCAGTTGGTGCCGTCGCTCTGGAAGGTTTCTGGTGGAACAGGGGAGCAGTTATTGGCACTGGTCGGAGAGCAGTCGATTCCACCGAGTGCGCTGATCTCCCAGTCCTCGGCGATCGCGCTCTGGGCTGCACGTAGCGCGGCCTCGCTCATCTGCATGGCGAGCGAGCGGTCGTAGGTGTTGGCGCTCATCTTCTCCTGGACCCTTGCCTGTTTGATTCCGGAGAGGCCGATCAGGGTGGCGACCATGAGCAGGATCATGGAGATGGCGAGCGCCGCGCCGCGCTGCGAGGATGGCGTGCCCGAGATCGGCTGCTTGATCGTGTTCATTGCGCGCGATTTCTCAATGAGACCAGATAGGTTTGCTTTTTGATGATCCGGCCATCCGTTGCGCTTGCGACAGAGATGTTCTGTGCGGTACTGGCGAACGTCAGGGTGATCTCGACTGCGTTGACGTCGTTCCAGTCCGCCGGCTTTTCGGCGTCAAATTTATCCCCATAGCGGTATATCAACTGCATGTCGGTGACGCCGGGGATGATCTCGATGCCTTTTGCTGCCGGGGTTCCGGAGCTTCCGACCTCGAGCATCGCACGATACAGACCTCGCCCGCCTTCTGCCGTTCGCCCGTTGTTGCCGATGTACCAGAAGGTGGCGTTGAGCCTGGAGACCAGGGCGTTCTTGGGGAACCGGTGATTTTGGGGTGGGTCAGAGTCACATGCGGCAGAATAATCAAGGCCGGTTGTGCAGTTTCCTGGGGTCCCGCCCGTGTCGCTGTAGCCGATGATCCCGGATGATTGGTTATAGGTGTTCGCCTGAAAGAGGGTCGCGTGGTCGTTGTCGCAGACGATCAGAATCTCGCCGGCTTCGATGTCCGTGGATGCCGGGTCGATCGTGATCCGGGCATTGTCGACGTCGTGTGTGGAGACGGCAAAGCCGTTGTCGCGGATCGACTGCAACTGTAATGCGTCGGTGCCATTGACGCGTCCGCCGTTGCTCGATGAAAAGTCGATCGCTGATGCGGCCTCGTCCCCCTGATACCCCTGGATCGGACGCCATGTTGCCCACCACTCCGGGGAGGTGTTGAGTACGCTGGAAATCCGCTCGTTGCCACAGCCGGTACTGCCCGCCTGACGGAGGTCCCGGCTCAACAGCTCGAAGGCCGTGCGTTGGTTCTCGATCGTCTCCGCGAGCGCCTCGATCGTTCGTTGACTCTGACGGTTGGCGGTGAGCGCGCTGATCGTGCCGCCGGTGACCACCAGGCCGAGCAGCATGGCGATCATGAGTTCGACCAGGGTGAAGCCCTTGCTCGATAGGAGTGAAGTAAGCGGCTCTTTCACAGTAATAACTCGATGGTGAATTGCTGCTGATCGCTACCGGACGTGCCGCGGGAGTCATCCCATTGCACAATGATGGTACAACTGTTGCCGGTGCACGAGACGCTGCCAGTTGCATCTTCCCCGAGCGTCGAGTAAATCTGGTCACGCCAGTTCGCCAATGCGACCTCCGGAAAAGACGTGCCTGTCGGCTTGTCCTCCGTAAGACCGATGTCGAAATCACCAGCGGCGGCGCGGGCCGGGATCGCGCGCATTGCCTCGGAAATCGAGTAAGCGTGAACGATGGCTGCGTTTCTGTTGATCGCGCTCTGATTGTTCATCAGTGCGCGCATCTGCAGTCCGGAGATGCCGAGCAGTCCGATCGAGAGGATGACGACGGCGACGAGCACCTCGATCAGAGTTGCCCCGGAGGACGATCTTTTTAAATTGATAGGCGACAGTTTGTTCATGACTAAGTCTTCGCCAGTGGTTTCAGCAATCGTCCTTATTCGTTTCGCTGCAGGTCCTGATCCTGCCGCTGGCACTGATGATGAGGTGGCGTGCCTTGTCTTGCAGGTTGACGCTGAAGGTGCCGCTGGATAGGCCGCTGCTGCCCTGGGAAAAACCGGAGGGGAGATAGCTGATGAAGTCCTTGAAGGAGTTCCCAGTGGTGATGGTGACGGCCGGGATGTTTTGTTCGTGTACGATGATGACTTGGTCGTTGCCGTCGATCTGACCTCTCGTGCCCCGGTCGGAGAAGATGATCCAGCCGCTTTCCCAGCCGGGGTCGCCGGTGGCGCAAGCGGGTGAGCTGCTCGATGTGGTGGTCGATTTGCAAACGGTGACGCGTGTGCCGCGCTTGATCGCCTCGGAACGCGCGACATGGAGCGCCTCCAGGAGGTCGTTGTTGATCACTGCGATACGGTTGGTTGCAATGATCTCGCGGAAGCTGGGTATCGCGACGCTGAGGATGATGGTGAGAATGCTGATGGTCACGATCAGCTCCAGCAAGGTGACGCCTTGTTGACGGCTGGTGTCTCGAGGTGGTGGGAGTGCTTTCATAAGCCCTGGGCTGACCGCTGTCGGTTCGATCGTTGGCGACTGACCACGACACTAGTCTAGTGCAAGGGTCGTGGTGCCGATCGGGCATGCTCCACAGTTGAAGCCTAAACCCCAAGAAGGGTAGGGGTTCTGGGGGTACGATGAACCCCTTATACTGGCCGTCCATTCGATAACACTTATGTACGCGGAGACGAGGACGAGTCATGCATAACAACCGCACCACCATCACCCAGTACATCATCGAGGAACAGCGTCACGTCGCCGGGGCCACGGGCGATTTCAGCGGGCTGCTCAACGATGTGGTCACCGCCTGCAAGGTGATCAGCAACATGGTCAACCACGGCGCCCTGGTCGGGGTGCTGGGCAGCGCCGGGCAGGAGAACGTGCAGGGCGAGACGCAGAAGAAGCTCGACGTGCTCTCCAACGACGTCTTCCTCAAGTCGAACGAATGGGCCGGACACCTCGCGGCGATGGCCTCGGAGGAGATGGAGGCGATCTACCCGATCCCGGCACGCTATCCGCGTGGCAAGTATCTGCTGACCTTCGACCCGCTCGACGGCTCCTCGAACATCGACGTCAACGTCTCGGTCGGTACCATCTTCTCGATCCTGCGCCGCCCGGACGACACCGCCGAGCCGACCGAGCAGGATTTCCTCCAGCCCGGCACCGAGCAGGTCGCCGCCGGTTACGCGCTCTACGGCCCGTCGACGATGATGGTGTTGACCACCGGCAACGGCGTCAACGGCTTCACCCTCGACCAGAACATCGGCGAGTTCATCCTCACCCACCCGGGGATGACGATCCCCGCCGATACCCGCGAGTTCGCCATCAACGCATCCAACATGCGCTTCTGGGAGCCGCCGGTGCGGCGCTATGTCGACGAGTGCCTGGCCGGGCGCGAGGGCGAGCGCGGCGAGGACTTCAACATGCGCTGGATCGCCTCGATGGTCGCCGAGGTGCACCGCATCCTCACCCGTGGCGGGGTGTTCATGTACCCGATGGACGAGAAGATCCGCGCCAAGGGGCAGGGCGGCAAGCTGCGTCTGCTCTACGAGGCCAACCCGATGTCGTTCATCGTCGAGCAGGCCGGCGGCGCGGCGATCACCGGGCGCGACCGGATCATGTCGCTACAGCCCGAGGCGCTGCACCAGCGCGTGCCGGTGATCCTCGGCTCGCGCAACGAGATCGAGCGTATCCAGGGCTACCATCGCGAGAGCTGATAGCTGATAGCTGATAGCTGATA
>NZ_RHFJ01000051.1:0-21211 GCF_003718675.1 Marichromatium sp. AB32 | reverse complement strand
GAAGACAGGCGGCCACTGGCGGCTGGAGGCTGATGGCTGGAAGCTCTTCTCTCCTTTGCGTGCTTTGCGTGCTTTGCGTGCTTTGCGGCTTTGCGGTTCAATCTCCTGGCCGCTGGCCGCTGGCCGCTGGCCGCTGGCCGCTGGCCGCTGGCCGCTGGCCGCTTTCCCTTGCGATTGGTTTCTGCCCAGGGGGGGCTGTTGTAAATCGTTATTGACATTGCTTGGTGTCAATATAAGATGACATGCTCAAGATCTCAGAGCGGGTCCATCCGAACGCGCGAGACGTGTGCACGGGTGAGCCGCGCCAGCTGTCGCGGTCGGGGTCATGGCGTCTCCCTTAACGCATGATTGAGGCGGCGACATCATCTCTAACCCCTCAGGAGGCCACTGTGGCTGATCAAAAATCCTTCTCCGCTCCCAAGGGTGGCGCGGGCAAATCGCGCGGCGCGGCCAAGGCGGCCAACAAGCAGCAGGCACCCGCGAAGCAGCAGGCACCCGTGCAGCAGCAGGCAGCGCCGGCTCAGCAGGCTGCTCCTGCAGCCGTGCAGGCGAACACGTCCGGGATCACCGAGGCGCAGGCGAAGGAGTTCCACGAACAGTTCAAGGTGACCTACACCGCGTTCGTCGGACTCGCAGCCGTCGTGCACCTGTTCCTCATCGCGACCAAGCCCTGGTTCTGATCCCCCTCCGCAAGGACCAATCAACATGAGCGAAAACACCATGAAGCCGAGCAATCCCCAGGACGACTGGAAGATCTGGATGGTGGTCAACCCCGCGACCTGGCTGATGCCGATCCTCTACGCCGTGCTGGTGATCGCGCTGGCGGTGCACGCCGTCGTGTTCGCGGCCGGCTTCGGTTGGAACTGATCGCGCGCTGAGCCGTGCCTCGCCGCGCGCGGGGTCGCCGCTCCCAACGACCCCGACGGTCTGCGACCGTCGGGGTCGTTGTCGTTTGGAAGGGCGCTGACAGCTGTCAGCGATCAGCGATCAGAAGATTGAACCGCCAAGACGCGAAGCGATTCAAGCGACCAGCCATCAGCGGCCAGCCGCCAGTGTCGGTCTGCAGTCAACCTTGGCGGTACGAGACAAGTCTGCTCCTTTCGCTGGAAGCTGACAGCAGGAAGCCTTCTTGTCTTCGCGTTCTTCGTGACTTTGCGGTTCAACCTTCTGGCGGCTGGCAGCTGGCAGCTGGCAGCTGGCGGCTGATCGCCGGAAGCTGATTCGAATCGCAAAGACACCAAGGACGCAAAGAAAGCGGCCAGCCATCAGCGGCCAGCCGCCAGTGTCTGCTTGCAGTCAACCCAGGCGGTACGAGACAAGCCCGCGCCGCTCGCTAGAGGCTGACCGCAGGAAGCCCTTCTTCCCTTCGCGTTCTTCGTGACTTTGCGGTTCAACCTTCTGGCGGCTGATCGCTGGAAGCTGATTCGAATCGCAAAGACACCAAGGACGCAAAGAAAGCGGCCAGCCATCAGCGGCCAGCCGCCAGTGTCTGCTTGCAGTCAACCCAGGCGGTACGAGACAAGCCCGCGCCGCTCGCTAGAGGCTGACCGCAGGAAGCCCTTCTTCCCTTCGCGCCCTTGGCGGCTTTGCGGTTCAATCTTCTGGCCGCTGGCCGCTGGCCGCTGGCCGCTGGCCGCTGGCCGCTGGCGGCCTCTCCCCGCGTCTCAGGCGCTCGCCCAGAAGGTATCGAGCGCGGCGATGGTCGCCTCGGGACGCTCCCAGTGCGGCAGGCCGAGGTGCGGGGCCAGGGGCTCGCTGCGCCAGTTGGGGTGGTTGGCGATGAAGCCGGGCAGGGCGGCGAAGTCGATGTAGGGATCGCGGTCGGCGATCACCAGCACCGGCAGATCGGTGAGCCGGCCGTAGAGACGTTCGCGCGCCTTGCGGGTGAACAGCAGGGTGGAGAGGAAGTGGAGCGGTGCGTGATGGGCGCCGGGTTGGTGCGAGGTGGCGTGGGCGTAGTCGATCAGCGCCTGCGGCGGGGTGGCGGTGAAGGAGCGCCCGAGATAGTGACGGATGCTCGGTCGCGAGGCGACCAGGGCATAGAGCGCGCGCCCGAGCAGCGGCAGGGTGAGCACCCGGCGCAGGACCTGCCCGGTGCGCTCGCTGGGCAGTTCGCGCTCGCTGAAGCCGGTCGGCGAGATCAGCGTGAGCGAGGCGACGCGCGCCGGTGCGGTGAGCGCGGCACGGGCGGCGAACTCGCTGCTCAGCGACAGCGCCAGCAGGTCGGCGGGGGCGCCGACGACCTGTTCGAGGAACTCATGGATCGCGGTGGCGAACAGCTCGGGGGTATAGCTGCGCGCCGAGCGCTCCGAGTGGCCGAAACCGGGCAGCTCCAGGCTGTAGACCGGACGCTTGCCACGATAGTGCTCGAACAGGGGACGGAGTTCGTAGCTGCTGGGCGCGGCGTTGATGCTGTGGATCAGTACCAGCGGGCGTCCCGTTGCGGTGGTGTCGGCGTAGTAGGCAAGTCTGCCGCTGGCAGCCTGCAAGGTGCCGCGCTGGGCGTCGAGTGCGTCGCCCAGTGTTGCGCGTTGCGCGACGTGCAGGATATGCGGTGCGCTGGAGGATTGAACGGCGTTGCTCATGGGTTGCCTCTCGGGGTGATGTTGGCGATGGCCGGATCCTACCCGATGCGACGCCCGGACGTTTATAGTGCTGCTCGATAGCGGTCTCTTTGTCAGGAGCTGATGATGGCGCGGTTGCCAGAACACGGTGGAGGCAGTCTATGGCGATGCGGATGATGGCAGGATGGATGCTGCCCCTGCTGACATCCTTGCTGGTGATGCCGGTGCGCGGCGAGGACCTGACCGAACTCAGCCTGGAAGAGCTGCTCGATGTCGAGGTGACCTCGGTCGGCAAGAAGTCGCAGGCGCTCGCCGATGCCGCCGCCGCGGTGTTCGTGATCGGTGCCGAGGACATCCGGCGCAGCGGCGCGACGGCGCTGCCCGAGTTGTTGCGGATGGTGCCGGGGCTGCAGGTCAGCCGGCTCGACGCCAACAAATGGGCGGTCTCTGCGCGCGGTTTCAACGGTCGCTTCGCCAACAAGCTGCTGGTGTTGATCGACGGTCGTACCCTCTATACGCCGAGCTTCTCCGGTGTCTACTGGGAGCAGCAGAATCCGCTGCTCGAGGATATCGAGCGCATCGAGGTGATCCGCGGTCCGGGCGCGACCCTGTGGGGGGCCAATGCGGTCAACGGCGTGATCAATATCATCACCCGTTCGGCCGAGAATACCTTGGGCGGGCTGGCGAGCCTCGGCGCCGGCTCCGAGCAGCGGGCGATGGCGGCGCTGCGTTATGGCGCCGAGGTCGCGCCCGATACCTTCGCCCGGCTCTATGCCAAGTATCAGGACCATGACGCGCTGATCACCCTCGATGGTGACGGTGGTCGTGACGACTGGGACAGTGGTCAGGGCGGCTTTCGGGTCGATTCGCGGTTCGCCGACGGCAATCGTCTCACCTTTCAGGGCGATCTCTATCGCAGCAACCTGCGCCAGCAGCTCAACGTCCCCGCCCCCGAGGTGCTGCCGGAGCGCTATGTCGCGGTCGACGATCGCCTGCAGGCCAGCGGCGCGAATTTCCTGGCACGCTGGGAGCGGGCGCTGTCGGTCAGCTCGCAGGTGTCGCTGCAGCTCTACTACGACCATGTCGAGCGCGACGAGTACTATGTCTCGCAGCGCCACGACATCCTCGATGTCGAGTTCCAGCACCGGGTGATGCTGGGCGCGCGTCATGACCTGGTCTGGGGGCTCGGTTATCGGCATGTCGCCGACGACTTCAGTGGCGGCGTGCTGGTCGATCTCGACCCGGACGCCGAATCACGCGAACTCTGGAACGGTTTCCTCCAGGACGAGATCGATCTGGTGCCGGGGCGCTTGCACCTGACCCTGGGAAGCAAGTTCGAGCACAACGACTACACCGGGTTCGAGCTGCAACCCAACATCCGGCTGCTGTGGCACGCCACGGATCGCTCCTCGGTGTGGGGTTCGGTCTCGCGTGCGGTGCGCACACCGTCGCGCGCCGAGCGCAGCGCCGAGGTCTGGGCCCGGGTGATCGAGTCCGGGTTGCCGGGGTCCTGGCCGCAGTCGCTGGTGTTCGCCACCGCCGGCGACGACGACTTCGTCTCCGAGTCGCTGATCGCCTATGAACTGGGTTGGCGGCTGGCCCCATCGTCGCGGTTGAACCTGGACCTCACGCTGTTCTACAACGACTACGACGACCTGCGCTCCTCGGGCGACGGCGTGGTGCAGACCGGTGCCGATGGCGATGCGCTCTACTTCAGCCTGCCCTTCGACAACCAGGCCAGCGGGTCTGGTTATGGCGTCGAACTCGCCGCCGAGTGGCAGTTGCGCGAGTGGTGGCGGCTGGCGCTGGCCTATGGCTATCTCGAGGTCGAACTCGAGGTGCCGGAGACCAGTCTCGATCGCAGCAACGAGACCCTGGCGCGTGCCGATCCGCGCCAGCAGTTCTCGCTGCGCTCGTTGATGAACCCGCGCGAGGATGTCGACCTCGATCTGTGGCTGCGCTATGTCGATTCGAGTTACCCGCCGTTCGACATCGGTCGGTTCAGCGACAGCCGCATCCCCGCCTACTGGGAGCTGGATGTCCGCTTGGCCTGGCGCCCGCGCGCGGGTTTGGAGCTTGCCCTGGTGGGACAGAATCTGCTGAGTCCCGCGCATCCGGAAGGCTACCCGGAGGCCTTCGCAGCCTTGCCGCTGGAGGTCCAGCGCGGCGTCTATGCCTCGGTTCGTCTCGAGTTCTGAGCGCTCCTCTCGGCGCGCGGTTCGGCGCATGCGGCGTCGTTGCGGGACACTGATGGTCTCGATGCTGCTCTATGGCTCTGCGGTGTGCGCCGGCGTCGAGGAAGGCGAGTTGATGGCCGCCTATCTCTACAACTTCTCCAAGTTCATCCATTGGCCACCCCGCGCCGAGTCCCTGCATCTGTGCGTCTATGGACGCAGTGAGTCGGCTCAGGCGCTGGAGGCGCTGAACGGGAAGCAGGTCCAGGGACGGTCGATGACGGTGGTGCGCCGCTCGCGTGGCGAGTCGCTCGAGAGTTGCCACATCGTCTATGTCGCCGACTCCGAGCGTCCCTTTCTTGCCGCAGTGCTGAGATCGCTTGCCGGACGGCCGGTGCTCACGGTGAGCGAGATCCCCGAGTTCGTCGCCGCCGGCGGCATGGTGCGCTTCGTGCGCGTCGAGCGCAGGCTGCGCTTCGAGATCAATGCCGCCAGTGCGCGGGCCGCAGGACTCGGGATCAGTTCACAGCTGCTGAAACTGGCCGTCGACGTGGTGAGGGACTGAGATGAGACAGTGGCTGGAACGGCTCTCGATCCGCTACAAGCTGATGCTGCTGATGCTGGTGGTGGCGCTTGCGGTGTTGCTGCTCTCCGGGGCGAGTCACGGACTCAACCAGCGCCAGGTGCTGCAGCGCAGCGCCATCGACGAGCTCAATGCCCTGGGCGACATGCTCGCCTACAACGTCGCCGCGGCACTGACCTTCGATGATCCCGAGGCCGCGGCCCGGACCCTGGCCGCGCTCGCCGATCGCCCGCAGCTGCTCGGGGCCTATGTCTACGACCTCGACGGCGGGCTGTTCGCGCGCTACCCGCCGAGTGCCGAGCCCTTGCCGCCGGACGAGTACGGCCCCGGCGGCAAGGGACACCCGGGGATCGGCATCGAGCCCGATCATCTGCACGTGGTGCGCGCCATCGTCATCGACGACGAGGTCATCGGCCATGTCCATCTGCTCGACACCCCCGCGCGGGTACGTGCGGCGCTCAACCGCTCGCTGGCGATCAGCGCGCTCACCCTGATCGCGGCGGTGGTCGCCGCGCTGCTGCTGGCGCACTGGCTGCAACGACTGGTCTCGGCGCCGATCCTCTCGCTGACCCGGGCGATGGAGCGGGTCTCGAGCGCGCGTGACTACGGCGTGCGGGTGAGCGAGTCGCGTGGCGACGAACTCGGTTCGCTGGTCCACGGCTTCAACGACATGCTCGACCAGATCCAGCAGCGCGATCTCAGGCTCGAGAGCTATCGGGAGGATCTCGAGCGTCAGGTGCATGCGCGTACCCGCGAACTCGAGCATACCGTGGCCGCGCTGGCCGAAGCGCGCGATCGTGCCGAGGCGGCGAGCCGGGCCAAGAGCGACTTCCTCGCCACCATGAGCCACGAGATCCGGACCCCGATGAACGCCGTGCTCGGCATGGCCGAGCTGCTGCGCAAGAGCGGTTTGAATGCCCGTCAGATCCGCTTCGCCGAGACCATCCAGCGCTCGGGCGAGGCGTTGCTCGAGATCATCAACGACATCCTCGACTTCTCCAAGATCGAGGCCGGGCGGCTGAGCCTGGAGCGTTACGACTTCGAGCTGCGGGCACTGATCGAGGGCACGGTGCAGCTGTTCGCCGAGTCGGCGAGCATCCAGGGGCTGCGGCTCGAGACCGAGCTGCCCGAGGACCTGCCGGTGCGGGTCAACGGTGATGGTGCGCGGTTGCGTCAGATCCTGATGAACCTGATCGGCAATGCGGTCAAGTTCACCGCCGCCGGCGAGGTCCGGGTACGCGCGCTGACCCGGCAGCGGGCGCATGGTGGACTGATCCTGGTGGTGACCGTCAGCGACACCGGTCCCGGCATCGATCCGACGCAGCAGGAGGACATCTTCGAGGCCTTCGCCCAGGGCGACGGCTCGATCACCCGCGACTACGGCGGCACCGGGCTGGGGCTGGCGATCTGTCGCCAGCTGGCGCGGATGATGGAGGGCGATATCCGGGTCGACAGCGCTCCGGGGCGGGGCGCCGCCTTTACCCTCGAGGCGCGGTTCGACGAGGCCTGCGGTCGAGTCCCTCCCGGTATACTGGAGACCGGCCGGGTCGAGCACGAGCCCGAGCCCGACCCGAACTCGACCCTGCGCGGCCGGGTTCTGCTCGTCGAGGACAATCCGGTCAACCAGGAGATGGCGACGCTGATGCTCGAGGACCTCGGGCTCGAGGTCATCATCGCCGATAACGGAGAGGAGGCGGTCAAGGCGTTTGCCCACGATGCGTTCGACCTGGTGCTGATGGACTGCCACATGCCGGTGATGGATGGGTTCAGCGCCACCGCAGCGATCCGTCGACTCGAAGGCGAGCAGCGGCCTGCTTCATCGGTCCCGATCATTGCGCTCACCGCCAACGTGCAGAAGGGGATCGAGCAGCGTTGCGACGAGGCCGGCATGAACGGTTATCTGAGCAAGCCCTTCTCCCAACGCCAACTTGCCGCGCGCATTGCTCCCTGGGTCGTCGCCAGGTCGCCGGAGGCGGGAGGCGGGGGTGGGGGGGGGGGTGGGGCGCCGCCACTGCTCGATCCGGCGGTACTCGACTCGATCCGGGCATTGCGTCGTGACGGTCGGCCCGATCCGCTCACCAAGGTGATCGGCCTGTATCTCGACAGCGCCCCGAAATTGATGTCGGAGCTGCGCCAGGGGCTGGAGAGTGACGCCGCCGAGCTGGTCCAGCTTGCCGCGCATACCCTCAAGTCGAGTAGCGCCAACCTCGGCGCTCACGGCTTCGCCGCGACCTGTCGCGTCCTCGAACGGCTCGCCCGCGCTGGCGCATTGGATGAGGCAGGCGGTACCCTCGCCGCAGCCGAGGCCCAGTTCCGAGAACTCGTCGCCGCGCTCGAGCGGCTGCAGCGCGACTCCTGAGGATATCTTCCGATGCGTCCACATCTCGCCGTCTCTCCGATCCGCGTGCTGCTCGTCGACGATGACGTCACCTCGCGCTATCTGCTCGCCGAGGCCCTGGAGCAGTGCGGCATGGAGGTTGTGGAGGTCGATGGTGGCGCGCAGGCGCTCGCCTGGGTGGCCGCCGAGGGGCTGCCCGAGATCGTGTTGCTCGATGTGATGATGCCGGGCCTCGACGGCTTCGAGACCTGTACGCGGCTGCGTGCGCTTCCCGGGGGGGACTATCTGCCCATCCTGATGATGACCGGTCTCGACGACGAGGGCTCGATCGAGCAGGCCTATCGAGCCGGGGCGACCGATTTTGCGGTCAAGCCGATCATCGCTTCGGTGATGGTGCACCGCATTCGCTACATGGTGCGTGCCGGTGAGGCCACCGAGGCGCTGTTGCTCAGCGAGCGGCGTCTCGCCGCCGCGCAACGGATGGCGCGGATCGGTGACTGGGAGTGGCTCCCCGGTGAGGGACGGATACGCTGGTCGGCACAGGCGCTCGAGATCCTCGATTGCACGCTCGCGAGGGATGTCTGTGGCCTCGAGGCCCTGGTCGAGCGGGTGCCGCTCGATGAGCGCGATGCGGTGATCGACTGGTTCGCGCATCTCGAACGGTGCGATCGCGATGCCGAGCTGCACCACCGGGTGCTGACCAGCGGGGGCGAGGTGCGCCATCTGCGTCAGTTCGTCGAGCCCTCGCATTCCGTGGCGCCTGGCGGCGTCTGCTGCTATGGCGCGGTCCAGGACATCACCGCGCTGCAGGAGGCTCAGGCCAGCATCCATCGGCTCGCCTTCTTCGACACCCTCACCGGACTGCCCAACCGGGTGCTGTTCCAGCAGCGTCTCGAGCAGGTGCTGACGGTGATGCACCGACGCCGCCATGCCTGTGCGCTGGTGTTCCTCGATCTCGACAACTTCAAGCAGATCAACGATACCCTGGGGCACCATCTCGGCGACCTGCTGCTCAAGACCGTCGCCGAGCGCCTGTCTGCGAGCCTGAGCGTCAGCTGGTCGAAGACCTGCGAGGCCGATCCCGATGCGCAGCAGTGTCTGGCGCGCCTCGGTGGCGACGAGTTCGCGCTGCTGTTGCCCGATGTCGGCGGGGTGCGTGGTGCGATCCGGGTGGTGCGTCAGCTGCAGCGCGATCTGAGCGAGCCGCTCGAACTCGACGACACCACCGTGGTGGTGACCCCGAGCATCGGCATCACCCTGTTTCCGCAGGATGCGCAGAACGCGACCGACCTGCTGCGCAACGGCGACCTGGCGATGTATCAGGCCAAGCGCTCCGGCAAGAACACCTATCGGCTGTTCGACGTCAGCATGAACGATGACATGCGCCAGCGGATGCGGATCGAGAACGCCTTGCATCAGGCGCTCGCCAAGGACGAGTTCGCCCTGCACTACCAACCGCAGGTGGATCTGCACCGTGGTGAGGTCAGTGGGGTCGAGGCATTGTTGCGTTGGACGCATCCGGAGCTGGGCGCGGTCTCGCCACAGTTCTTCATCCCGGTGGCCGAGGAGAGCGGACTGATCCTGCAGATCGGTGACTGGGTGCTGCGCCAGGCCTGTCTACAGCTGGCGCGCTGGCGTGCCCAGGGGGTGTTCATCCCGCGGGTGGCGGTCAATGTCTCGGCCAACCAGTTCGCGCGTCCCGGCTTTTCCGAGCGTGTCGCCCAGGTGCTGCGCGAGAGTGGACTCGATCCGACCTCGCTGGAGCTTGAGTTGACCGAGACGGTGCTGATGAATCAGCCCCGGGAGACGGTGACCACCCTGCGCGCGCTCAAGACCATCGGGGTGCAGTTGGCCGTCGACGACTTCGGTACCGGCTATTCGAGCCTGAGCTATCTGCGCCGCTTCCCGATCGGCCGGCTGAAGATCGACAAGTCCTTCCTGGTCGATATCGAGCGTGACCGTGACAATGCCGCCATTGCTCAGGCGGTGATGGCGATGGCCGAGACCATGGGGCTGAAGGTGACCGCGGAAGGGGTGGAGCGTCACTCGCAGCTCGAACTGCTGCGCGCGCATCATTGCGACGAGGTGCAGGGGTTCCTGTTCAGTCGTCCGGTTGCGCCGGCGACGATCCCCGAGATCTGCCAGGCGATCCGCATCATGGCCGCAACGGCAAGCGAGGAGCTGGAGTAGGGGAGAGGGAGTTGGCGCGCCCGGCAGGATTCGAACCTGCGACCCCAGCCTTCGGAGGGCTGTACTCTATCCAACTGAGCTACGAGCGCGTGGGAGATACGATAGACGCAGAGGCTCTATCGAGAGAGCGATTATGACGAATCTGCCCGCGTTCGTCAAAGGGCGCCGCCGGCGACCAGTCACCAGCTATCAGCCGCCAGCCGCCAGCGGGCGCGATCACCCGACGGCGGTGTGGACCCGCGCCGTCTGTGGCCTCACGCCGACATCACACATCATTCACTTTGCGTGCTTCGCGGCTTTGCGGTTCACGACCAGCCACCGCCCGTCGCCCACGCAACCCTGACGGTCCCATACCACCGCTCGCTGCCCGCACCCACTGACGGCTGACGGCTGGTCGCTGGCGCGCTAGGACCCGAGCATCTCCTTGAGCATGTCGAGATGGCTGCGGCCGCGCGCCTTGCTGCGTTCGGGGTCGGCCTTGGGGCCGCCCTCCCAGATCAGGTCGTCCTCGGGCAGTTCGGCGAGGAAGCGGCTGGGTTCGCTGCGCACCCACTCGCCGTAGCGCCGGCGGCGGCGCGCCAGGGTGAAGGTGAGGCCGCGCTGGGCGCGGGTGATGCCGACATAGGCCAGACGGCGCTCCTCCTCGATGGTGTCCTCCTCGATGCTGGTGCGGTGCGGCAGCAGCTCCTCCTCCATGCCGACCAGGAAGACGTGAGGGAACTCCAGCCCCTTGGCCGCGTGCAGGGTCATCAGTGAGACCCGGTCGCCGCCTTCCTCCTCGTCCTGGCGTTCGAGCACGTCGAGCAGGGCGAGGTGGGCGACCAGGTCGCCCAGTCCGCGTCTGCGTTCGGTGTCGCGGTGCAGGGTACCGAGCCATTTCAGCAGGTCCTCGACGTTCTCGTAGCGGCGCTCGGCGACCTGCTGGCTGGAGGCGTTCTCGCGCAACCAGGTAGGATAGTCGATACGCTCGACCAGGGTGCGCAGGGCCGTCGGCGGGTCGCCGGCGGCGGCGCGCGCCTGCTCGCGGATCAGCGCGGTGAAGGCGCCGAGCCGGTCGCGCTGGCGCGGGTTGAGGTGTTCGGCCAGGGCCGGGTCGGCGCAAGCG
Source organism: Marichromatium sp. AB32 (assembly GCF_003718675.1). NCBI lineage: Bacteria > Pseudomonadati > Pseudomonadota > Gammaproteobacteria > Chromatiales > Chromatiaceae > Marichromatium > Marichromatium sp. AB32. The sequence continues at coordinate 10,257 of NZ_RHFJ01000051.1, read as the reverse complement.
GCGAACAGGCTGGTGCCCTCGGCGCGGGCGTGGGCGGCGAGCCGCTCCAGGGTGCTCGGGCCGATCTCGCGGCGCGGGGTGTTGACCACGCGCAGCAGCGCGGCGTCGTCCTCGGGGTTGGCGAGCAGGCGCAGATAGGCCATCACGTCCTTGACCTCGGTGCGGGCGAAGAAGGAGGTGCCGCCGCTGAGGAAGTAGGGGATGTCGTGGACCCTGAGCGCCTGCTCGAACAGCCGCGCCTGATGATTGCCGCGATAGAGGATGGCGATGTCGCCGAAGGCGACGCGCTCGGCGTGGTGGAGATGGAGGATCTCGGCGGTGACCCGCTCGGCCTCGTCGCGCTCGTCGCGACAGCGCAGTACGCGCGCCGGCTCGCCGGGACCGAGTTCGCTCCACAGCCGCTTCTCGAACACATGCGGATTGTTGGCGATGAGGGTGTTGGCGAGCCCGAGGATACGGGCGCTGGAGCGGTAGTTCTGCTCGAGCATGATGATCTCGAGCCGCGGGTAGTCCTCGCGCAGCCGCGCCAGGTTCTCCGGGCGGGCGCCGCGCCAGGCATAGATCGACTGGTCGTCGTCGCCGACCACGGTGAAGGCGCCCTCGGGGCCGGCGAGCAGCCGCACCAGCTCGTACTGGGCGCCGTTGGTGTCCTGGTACTCGTCGACCAGCAGATAGCGGATGCGCGCGCGCCAGGCCTCGCGCACCGGCTGGCACTCGGTGAGCAGCCGCGCCGGGGCGAGGATCAGGTCGTCGAAGTCGACCGCGTTGTAGGCGCGCAGGCTGCGCTCGTAGTCGGCGTAGAGTCCGGCGAGCTCGGCCTCGAAGGTGTCCTCGGCGCGGCTCAGTGCCTCGGCCGGGCCGATGGTGTCGTTCTTCCACCGCGAGATGCGCTGCTGCAGCGCGCCCGGGGCGATGCTGTCGGGCGCGCGCGATTGGCGCAGGTGCTCCTTGAGCACCGATTCGACGTCCTGGGCGTCGAGCAGCGAGAAGCCGGGGCGCAGCCCGGCCGGCTCGGGATCGCGACGCAGGATCTCGAGTCCGAGGGTGTGGAAGGTCGAGATCGCCAGGCCGCGGGTGTCGGTGCCCTGGAGCTGCTGGCCGATGCGCGCGCGCATCTCGCGCGCGGCCTTGTTGGTGAAGGTGACGGCGCGGATGTGGCGCGGCTTGAGGCCGCCGTGGTCGATCAGATGGGCGATCTTGCGGGTGATCACCCGGGTCTTGCCGGAGCCGGCGCCGGCGAGCACCAGCAGGGGGCCGTCGGTATAGCGCACGGCCTGACGCTGTCGGGGGTTGAGTCCGCTCATGGGGTGGGGCGTGCCGGGTTGGTCAACGCATCATTATGCCCCAGGGCCCCGGCGCGATGGGGCGCGGGTGACAAGCGAAGGGGCTTGGGCGATGATTGGGCGCGTCATCACCGCGTCAGGAGCCGAGCGGGGCGAGTCCTCGTGCCATGATCATCGTCCGCCGTATCCGGCGCCCGCCGATGCGTCACCATCCGAGCGCCGCGCTCGCCACCGGGTGCCGGCGTCGGCGCCGCGCCCGGCGGCTCGTTGCGCGTCCCGGCCTGACCTCCCCGATCCGTCCGTGTCATGCATCCAGGTCGACCGCGATCGGCGCGGACCGGATGCCCTCATCCCGTCTGCCCGAGGCCTCATGGAACTGTTACTGCTGACCGCCCTGATCCTGCTCAACGGCGTCTTCGCCATGTCCGAGATCGCGCTGGTGACGGCGCGGCGCGCGCGACTCGCACGCCTCGCCGGGGATGGCGACCGCGCCGCCCAGGTCGCCATCGAGATCGGTGAGGATCCGACCCGTTTCCTCTCGACCATCCAGATCGGCATCACCTCGATCGGTATCCTCAACGGCATCGTCGGCGAGGCGGCGCTGGCCGGGCCGCTCGCCGTCTGGCTGCAGACGCTCGGGGTCGAGCAGGCGAGCAGCGAGGTCGGCGCCACCGTGCTGGTGGTGATGGTGATCACCTATGTCTCGATCGTGATCGGCGAGCTGGTGCCCAAGCGCATCGGTCAGCTCGACCCCGAGGGCATCGCGCGACTGGTGGCGCGACCGATGAACCTGTTGGCCAGCGCCTCGCGTCCGTTCGTGTTCATGCTCTCGCGCTCGACCGCGCTGACCCTGCGTCTGCTCGGCCAGCGCGAGTTGGTCTCGCCGACGGTGACCGAGGACGAGATCCAGGCGCTGCTCGAGGAGGGCTCGCAGGCGGGCATCATCGAGAAGGTCGAGCACGAGATGGTGCGCAACGTCTTCCGCCTCGACGATCGGCCGATCAGCTCGCTGATGACCCCGCGCTCGGAGCTGGTGTGGCTCGATCTGGAGCGCCCGCTCGATGAGAACCTGGCGCGCGTGGCACAGGCCGAGCACTCGCGTTTCCCGGTCTGTCGCGGCGGCTTCGGTGACGTGCTCGGGGTGATCGGCGCCAGACAGCTGTTCGTCCAGCAGCTTGCAGGAGGCGCGATCGACCTCACCCGCGACCTGCAGGAGCCGCTCTACGTCCCCGAGTCGCTCAATGCCATGGAGCTGCTCGGTCAGTTCCGCGACTGCGGTACTCATCTCGCCTTCGTGGTCGACGAATACGGCGAGGTGCAGGGCATGGTGACCCTGCATGATCTGCTCGAGTCGGTCGCCGGGGAGTTCCATGCGCTCGGTGACGAGGACGATGCCTGGGCGGTGGAGCGCGAGGACGGCTCCTGGCTGCTCGATGGTCTGATCCCGGTGGTCGAGCTCAAGGATCGTCTGGGGTTGCGCACCGTGCCCGAGGAGGAGCGCGGGCGCTATCACACCCTCTCGGGGATGATGATGTGGCTGCTCGGTCGCCTGCCGGCGACCGGTGACGTCGCCCACTGGGAGGACTGGCGCCTGGAGGTCGTCGACCTCGACGGCAAGCGCATCGACAAGGTGCTGGCCAGCGCCTGCCCGGCCGCGTCCGAGACCTCGCCCGATGAGGCCGCTCCTGTGAACGGGGAGACGGGCGGCGATGACACGAAGACGGATTGAGCCAACAGTGGGCAGCGACCAGCGGTCAGCCGCCAGCCACCGGCGGCCAGCTGGCAGTGACCAGCGGAGCGGGTCTCTGCCGCGACCGTTGAGTGGGCCACCCGCTGGAGGCTGACGGCTGGAGGCTGACGGCTGCTGGTTAGCCGCCGATCGCGCACGCGGTGGGCGTTTCGTAATACCATTGGGGCTTCGTATACGCCGAGGAGAAGGGTGACGACGTGAAGAGGTTGCTCGCGATCATCGTCCTGGCCGTGATGGCCGGGACGCTCCATGCCCAGGAGCCGGATGCGTCCGGTGGTGGTTTCCTGGAGGTGCCGACCGTCGTCCCCTCGCCGGTCACCGGCGAGGCCGTCGAACCCGACATCACCATCCGCGAGGACGGCGATGCCGTGGTCTACGAGTACCGGGTGCGCGGCGCCCTGTACATGGTCAAGGTCCAGCCCCAGGTGGGACCGCCCTACTATCTGTTCGATACCGATGGTGACGGGGTGATGGACGCGCAGGACAGCTCGCCCGACAACCTCGCCGTCCCCCAGTGGGTACTGTTCCGCTGGGATTGAGCGGCTGAGCCCCGGCCCCTGGATGTGGCCGGGGCTCCGTGCTGACCGGACGCCTCGCTTCGTCTTCGTCTCATCCCCGCCCCTGGTGTCGTCCTGACCCCGGGGGGTTCGATCGTCCTGTAACGCATGGACGCGAGCGCGCGACGGGCTCGTGTCTCCGAAACCGAAAAACCGACAGATGAACAATCACTCTGCAACCCGTGCGGCGCGTCTGCTCGCCCTCGCCGATCGGGTCGAGCGCACGATCCGGCGCATCGGCGAACTGGTCGCCTGGCTGGCGCTGGCGATGGTGCTGGTCACCTTCACCGTGGTGGTGCTGCGCTATGTCTTCGATCTCGGCTGGATCGCGCTCCAGGAGTCGGTGACCTATCTCCACGGGCTGATGTTCATGCTCGCCATCGCCTACACCTTCGGCGCCAACGGTCATGTGCGGGTCGATATCCTCTACCAGCGCTGGTCGCGGCGCACCCGCGCCTGGATCGACCTCGGCGGCACCCTGCTGCTGTTGCTGCCGGTGTGCGGCTTCATCCTCTGGCTCGGCTGGGACTACGTGGCCGAGTCGTGGCGGGTGCGCGAGGCCTCGCGCGAGGCCGGCGGACTGCCCGGGGTCTATCTGCTCAAGACACTGATCCTGGTGATGCCGGCGTTGCTGCTGGCCCAGGGGTTGAGCTATGCGCTGCGCAACGCGCTCTATCTCGCCGGTGTCGACTCGGCACTGCCCGCCAGCGAGGGGGAGAGCGCCCGTGTCTGAGCTGATGCCGTTGTTTCTGTTCATCGGGGTGGTGGCGGTGCTGCTGCTCGGCTATCCGGTGGCGCTGTCGCTCGGCGGCACCGCGCTCGCCTTCGCGCTCGCCGGCGAGGCGCTCGGCTGGTTCGACCCGAGCTTCCTCGAAGCGCTGCCCAACCGGCTCTACGGGGTGATCACCAACGAGACCCTGATCGCTGTGCCGCTGTTCGTGTTCATGGGGGTGATGCTCGAGCGCTCGCGCATCGCCGAGCACCTGCTCGACACCATGGCGATGCTGTTCGGCTCGGTGCGCGGCGGTCTGGGGATCTCGGTGACCCTGGTCGGCATGCTGCTGGCGGCGAGCACCGGCATCGTCGGGGCGACCGTGGTCACCATGGGGCTGTTGTCGCTGCCGGTGATGCTCCGACGCAACTACGACCCGGCGGTGGCCGCCGGCACCATCTGCGCCTCCGGCACCCTGGGGCAGATCATCCCGCCCTCGATCGTGCTGGTGCTGCTCGGCGACGTGCTCTCCTCGGCCTATCAGCAGGCGCAGCTGGAGATGGGGGTGTGGTCGCCCGACACCGTCTCGGTGGGCGATCTGTTCGTCGGCGCACTGGTGCCGGGGTTGTTGCTGGTCGGGCTCTATCTGCTCTACCAGATCGGTCTGGCGGTCGTCCGTCCCCAGGCGGTACCGGCGATCCCCGCCGAGGAGCGGCCCGCCGGTCGTGGCGAGCTGGCGCGTCGCGTGGTCTCGGTGCTGCTGCCGCCGTTATTGCTGGTGGTGGCGGTGCTCGGCTCGATCCTCGGTGGTCTGGCGACGCCGACCGAGGCCGCCTCGGTCGGCGCCGTCGGTGCCATGGTGCTCGCCGCCGCGCGCCGTCAGCTGTCGCTGACGATCCTGCGCGAGGTGGTGCGCCAGACCGCGACGGTCACCAGCATGGTGTTTCTGATCTTCATCGGCGCGGCGATCTTCTCGCTGGTGTTCCGCGGCTTCCACGGCGACGACCTGGTCACCGAGTTCCTCACCGGGCTGCCCGGCGGCGTGGTCGGCGCGGTGGCGGTGGTGATGCTGGTGATGTTCCTGCTCGGCTTCATCCTCGACTTCATCGAGATCACCTTCGTGGTGGTGCCGATCGTCGGTCCGGTGCTGCTGGCGATGGGGCTCGATCCGGTGTGGCTGGGGGTGATGATCGCGCTCAACCTGCAGACCTCCTTCCTCACTCCGCCGTTCGGCTTCTCGCTGTTCTATCTGCGCGGCGTGGCGCCGCCCGGCGTGGGCACGGCGCAGATCTATCGCGGGGTGCTGCCCTACATCCTGATCCAGCTGGCGATGCTGGCGATGCTGGCGTTGTGGCCGGCGCTGGCGACCTGGCTGCCGGGGCTGATCTACGGCTGAGGCCGATCCCGGGCACCCTGACCATTCAGCCCCGCGAGGGCTGAACAGGGTGGGGTCGGAGCAGGGAGGGGTGGTGAAGGGGCTCAGTAACTGCTGACGTGCAGTCGAGCGGTGGCGGCGGACGCCTGGGCGGGGAACTTGGCGGCGGGGCGACGCGGCAGATCCTGGTAGAGGGCGTTGTGTTCGTCGCGGAACATCACCCCGACCCCGCCGCCATGGTGATGGACCACGATCGCCGGTATCAGCCAGTGACGACCGAGCGCCTGGAACTCCAGCTCGATCAGGGTGCCGGTGGGCAGGGTGACGTTGCGGACATCCAGGAACATGCCCTGGCTGGACAGGTTGCGCGCGGTGGCGCTGCAGAAGCGGCGCTTGCGGTAGAGGATCTGGACCTGCAGATCGATCGGCAGGCGCGCGCAGTAGCGGCGTTCGACGGACATCGCTGAGCGACTCCATAGGGTTGATGGTCAGGCCATCTTAGTCAGCGATCTTGACGGTGCCGTGACCGGCGAGCTCGATCGCCGGTTTCAGCTCTCAGCTGCCAGTCGCCAGCTTCCAGCTTCCAGCTTTCAGCCTCCAGTCGGGCGGGCTGGCGCACATGAGCAGCGGTTGAGGGGCAAAGACGCTCTTTCGTGTTTGCGGTTCACAATTTGCTGGCCGCTGGCCGCTGGCCGCTGGCCGCTGGCCGCTGGCTGCTGGCTGCTGGCTGCTGGCTGCTGGCCGCTGGCTGCTGGCTGCGCCCCAAAAAAAACCCCCGACGGCCCAGGGGGAGAGGGCTGCGGGGGAGTCGCTTCCCCGGCGAGGGCTGCCGGGCACTGGGCCGCTCCCAGGGGGGGAGAAGCGGCCTGTATCGCACACGTCGGTTGTGACCGACTATTTTAGTCGGAGTTCCCGCCGGTTGCGTTTCAGTGCGCGGCCTGCCAGTTCTCGCCCACGCCGATGTCGACCACCAGGGGCACGTGCAGCTCCGCGGCCTGCTCCATGGCGACGCGGATCCGTGCCCCGACCGCCTCGACTGCGTCGGCGGCGACCTCGAACACCAGCTCGTCGTGGACCTGCATGATCATCCGTGCCGGCGGTCGCTCGCGCTCGATCCAGTCGTCGAGGGTGATCATCGCGCGCTTGATGATGTCGGCGGCGCTGCCCTGCATCGGCGCGTTGATGGCGGTGCGCTCGGCCGCGGCGCGGCGGTTCTGATTGCGGCTGGCGATCTCGGGGAGGTGCAGGCGGCGACCGAACAGGGTCTCGACATGACCGTCCTCGTGCGCCTGGGCGCGGATGCGCTCCATGAAGGCATGCACCCCGGGGTAGCGCTCGAAATAGCGATCGACATAGTCCTGGGCGGCGGCGCGGCCGATGCCGAGCTGGCGCGCCAGGCCGAAGGCCGACATGCCGTAGATCAGCCCGAAGTTGACCGCCTTGGCCGAGCGGCGCTGCTCGGCGTCGACCGCCTCGGGGGTGATGCCGAGGATCTCGGCGGCGGTGGCGCGATGGATGTCCTGACCGCTGGCGAAGGCGGCGAGCAGACGCTCGTCGCCGGAGAGATGGGCCATGATGCGCAGCTCGATCTGCGAGTAGTCGGCGGCGATCAGCAGGTTGCCCGGCTCGGCGACGAAGGCGCGGCGGATGCGCCGTCCCTCCTCGGTGCGGATCGGGATGTTCTGCAGGTTGGGGTCGCTCGAGGACAGCCGACCGGTGGCCGCGACCGCCTGATGATAGGAGGTGTGCAACCGCCCGCTGTCGGGGTCGACCAACTGCGGCAGCTTGTCGGTGTAGGTCGAGCGCAGCTTGGCCAGACCGCGGTGTTCGAGGATCAGCCGCGGCAGCTCGTGGCCCTCGGCGGCGAGCTGTTCGAGCACCGACTCCGAGGTCGAAGGGGCGCCCTTGGGGGTCTTGGCCACCACCGGCAGCCCCAGCTCGTCGAACAGGATGGCGCCGATCTGCTTCGGCGAGCCCATGTTGAAGGGCCGTCCGGCGACCTCGTGGGCCTGGGTCTCGAGCGCCTGGATGCGCACGGCGAGGTCCTGGCTGTGCGCGGCGAGCTGCTCGCAGTCGATGCGCACGCCGTGGCGCTCCATGCGCGAGAGGATCGGCACCAGCGGGATCTCCAGGTCGCGATAGAGGGCCGCCAGTCCAGCCTCGCTCTCCAGCCGGGACCACAGGTGTCGGTGCAGGCGCAGCGTCACCTCGGCGTCCTCGGCGGCATAGGGGCCGGCCTGTTCGAGTGGGATCTGGTCGAAGGTGAGCTGCTTGACGCCCTTGCCGGCGATGTCCTCGAAGGCGATGGTGTCACAGTCGAGATAGCGCTTGGCCAGCGAGTCCATGTCGTGTCGCCCGGCGGTGCTGTCGAGCACATAGCTCTCGAGCATGGTGTCGTGGGCGATGCCGCGCAGGGTGATGCCGTGACGCGCCAGCACGCTCATGTCGTACTTGAGGTTCTGTCCGACCTTGGCGCGTTCGGGGTCCTCGAGCAGGGGCTTGAGTTCGCCGAGCACCCAGTCGCGGTCGAGCTGCTCCGGGGTGCCGGGGCAGGTGTGGGCGAGCGGGACATAGGCCGCGGCGCCGGGCTCGGTGGCGAAGGAGACGCCGACGATCTCGGCGCGCATGTAATCGAGCGCGGTGGTCTCGGTGTCGAAGGCGAACAGCGGCGCGGCGCGCAGCCGCTCGACCCAGTCGAGGAACCCGTCGCGATCGAGCACCACCTGGTAGTCCGCCGCCGCGCCCTGTGGGGCCTCCGGCGCGGTCGGCGCCGGGGCTGTCGGGTCGAGGCGGTCGAGATCGGCGAGCAGCTTGCGCGACTCGATGCGCTCGAACCACTCGCGCAGCCGCTCGCGATCGGGCGTCCCCGGCACCAGTTCGGTGGGACCGAGCGGCAGCGCGACGTCGCACTTGATGGTGGTGAGCTGGCGTGACAGCGGCAGCTGGTCGAGCGCGGCGCGCAGGTTGTCGCCGACCTTGCCCTTGATGGCGGCGGCGTTTGCGATCACCCCATCGAGGTCGCCGTGGGCGGCGAGCCACTTGACCGCGGTCTTGGGTCCACACTTGGGCACCCCGGGCACGTTGTCGACGCTGTCGCCCATCAGGCTCAGGTAGTCGACGATGCGCGCCGGCGGCACGCCGTACTTCTCCTCCACCCCGGCGGCGTCGAGCAGGGCGTCGGTCATGGTGTTGATCAGGTGCACCTGGTCGTCGACGAGCTGCGCCATGTCCTTGTCGCCGGTCGAGATCAGGGTGCGGATGCCGGACTCGGCGGCCTGGGTGGCAAGGGTGCCGATGACGTCGTCGGCCTCCACCCCGGGCACGCACAGCAGCGGCAACCCCATGGTCTCGATGATGGTGTGCAGCGGTGCGATCTGTTCGCGCAGATCCTCGGGCATCGGCGGGCGATGGGCCTTGTAGTCGGCATAGAGGTCGTTGCGGAAGGTCTTGCCGCTGGCGTCGAACACCACCGCGAGATAGTCCGGTCGGTAGGTCTCGATGAGCTTGCGCAGCATGTTGAGCACGCCGATCAGCGCCCCGGTCGGTTCCCCCCGCGAGTTGGTCAGCTTCGGCATGGCGTGATAGGCGCGGAACAGATAGCTCGAACCGTCGACCAGGATCAGGGGGTAGGGTGCTGCCATGGATGGGATCTCTCGCGAGTCAGGGTGGATCGGGGCGAAGACGGTAGCATAGCTCGCGCTTCGGACCGCCGGGAGATTGAACCGCCAAGACACGAAGAGCGCGAAGATGAGGAAAGGCTTCCAGCCGCCAGCCTCCAGTGAGGGGGCAGGGTTGTCTCGTCGCGTCGCGGTTAACCGCATACCGACACTGGAGGCTGTTTGCTGAAGGCTGGTCGCTTTCTTCGTGTCCTTTGGGTCTTTGCGGTTCAATCCCCTGGCGGCCGCCCTCAGTCTCGTAGGTTGGGTTAACCGTCCGTCCACCATGCCATCGACGAATCTGCGGCGTTCGTCGACGGTCAACCCAACATCGGGGCTGGTGGCTATCAGCTGATCGCTGGAAGCTGCTTCGAACCAGCCAAGGCACCAAGGACGCGAAGGGGGGGCGAGCGATTGGTTAGCCGCCAGGGCGCATCACTGGCCGCTGGCGGCTGATCGCTGGTCGCTGGTCGCTGGTCGCTATCGGTCCGATCGCTCGGATCGATGGGTATACCTAGTAGGTGTGGGTCTATAATGGCCGCGCAGTCAATGCTATGGTGGTGCAGGGATGACCACCAGGGTCGCAGACCTCGGGTCTGTGGCCCATGTCGCGGGGGAAAGCGAGCCGGAATCCTGGTCATGCGCTGCCCCGCATTCGGCTCGTCCAAGCTTGCAATACAGGAGTTGACTCATGAATTTGCCCAAGAACGTTGGCAAGACCGATCGTAATTTCCGCCTCGCCGCCGGCGGCGTGCTGGTGCTCGGCGGTATCGCCAGCGGCAGCTGGATTCCCAGTGCCATCGGTCTGGTGGTGCTCGCGACCGGTTTCCTCGGCACCTGCCTGGCCTACGTGCCCTTCCACATCAACACCTGCAAGGAAGGCGAGGAGTAAGGCGCTCTCGCCCCGGGCCCGGATTCGCCCTG
>NZ_RHFJ01000050.1:0-21262 GCF_003718675.1 Marichromatium sp. AB32 | reverse complement strand
GGGCGCGCGGCCGGCGGGCTCAATTATCCTTGCCGACCTGGAGCACGGCAAGGAAGGCCTCCTGCGGGATCTCGACCTTACCGACCTGCTTCATGCGCCGCTTGCCGGCCTTCTGCTTCTCGAGCAGCTTGCGCTTGCGGGTGGCGTCACCGCCGTAGCACTTGGCGGTGACGTTCTTGCGCAGCGCCTTGACCGTGGTGCGAGCGATGATCTTGGTGCCGATGGCCGCCTGGATGGCGACCTCGAACATCTGCCGCGGAATCAGCTCCTTCATCCGCTCGGTGACCTCGCGCCCACGCGACTGCGACTGCGCGCGATGGACGATCGAGGACAGCGAGTCGACCTTGTCGCCGTTGATCAACACATCGAGCTTGATCAGGTCGGCGGCCTCGAAGCGCTTGAACTCGTACTCGAAGGAGGCAAAGCCACGGCTGACCGACTTCAGCCGGTCGAAGAAGTCGAGCACCACCTCGCTCAGCGGCAGGTCGTAGGTGACCTGCACCTGGCCGCCGAGATACTGCAGGTTCTTCTGTACCCCGCGCTTCTCGATACAGAGGGTGATGACCGCGCCGAGATAGTCCTGCGGGACGAGGATGTGGGCCTCGATGATCGGCTCGCGGACCTCGGCGATCTGGTTCGGCTCGGGCAGATTGGCGGGGTTGTCGACCTTGATCAGCTCGCCGTCGTTGCGCAGCACCTCGTAGACCACGGTGGGCGCGGTGGTGATGAGGTCGAGGTCGTATTCGCGCTCGAGCCGCTCCTGGATGATCTCCATGTGGAGCATGCCGAGGAAGCCGCAGCGGAAGCCGAAGCCGAGCGCCTGGGAGACCTCGGGCTCGTAGTAGAGCGCGGCGTCGTTGAGGCGCAGCTTGCCGAGCGCCTCGCGCAGGTCCTCGTAGTCGTCGGTGACCACGGTATAGAGCCCGGCGAAGACGCGCGGGCGCATCTCCTTGAAGCCCGGCAGCTTGGCACCGGGGTTGTCGGGATGGGTGATGGTGTCGCCCACCGGCGCGCCGTCGATCTCCTTGATGCCGGCGATGAGGAAGCCGACCTCGCCGGTGGAGAGACACTCGCGGTCGGTCTTCTTCGGGGTGAAGACGCCGACCGCATCGACCTGATGGGTGCGCCCGGTGGACAGCATCTGGATCTTGTCGCGACGACGGATCTCGCCGTTGACCACCCGCACCAGCGAGACCACGCCGACGTAAGGGTCGAACCAGGAGTCGATGATCAGCGCCTGCAGCGGCGCCTCGCGGTCGCCTTCGGGCGGCGGGATGCGCTCGACCAGCGCCTCGAGGAGATCGGGGATGCCGAGACCGGTCTTGGCGCTCACCCGCAGCGCGTCGGTCGCCTCCAGGCCGATGATCTCCTCGATCTCGCCGATCACCCGCTCGGGCTCGGCCGAGGGCAGGTCGATCTTGTTGAGCACCGGCAGCACCTCGAGCCCCTGGTCGATCGCGGTGTAGCAGTTGGCCACGCTCTGCGCCTCGACGCCCTGGGCGGCATCGACCACCAGCAGCGCGCCCTCGCAGGCGGCGAGCGAACGCGACACCTCGTAGGAGAAGTCGACGTGACCGGGGGTGTCGATGAAGTTGAGCTGGTAGGTCTCGCCGTCGCGCGCCTGATAGTTCAGGGTGACGCTCTGCGCCTTGATGGTGATGCCGCGCTCGCGCTCGAGGTCCATGGAGTCGAGCACCTGGCTCGACATCTCGCGATCGGTCAGGGCTCCGCTGACCTGGATGAAGCGGTCGGCGATGGTCGACTTGCCGTGATCGATATGGGCGATGATCGAGAAGTTACGGATGTGGGAGAGATCGGTCATCGGGATTGCGTGTGCGCCCAGCGGCTGATGAATGCGAGTGATCGCGATGCCGCCCGGTTGAGGGCGCGGCATCGCGACAGATAGCCGCTCATCTTACCAGAGGCGCGGGGGACGGCGCATCAGGCAGCGGCCAGCGGCCAGCGGCCAGCGGCCAGCGGCCAGCGGCCAGCGGCCAGCGGCCAGCGAAGAGGATAGCCGCGCTGGCCGGGGCCGATGCCCGGATCATTCGGGGTCGGGCATGCGGATGGCGAAGAACATCCGCCCGTCGCCGCGTTGCACCAGCACCGCCACCGAGCGCCCCGGCTCGATCCCGGCGAGGATCTGCTCGAAATCGGCGGGGTCGGCGACCGGCTGGCCGTCGAGCATCAGGATGAGGTCGCCGGCGCGCAGCCCGGCGCGCTCGGCCGGACCGGGTTCGAGGGCCTCGACCATCACCCCGCCCTGCTCGACGCCGAAGTGCTCGCGCTGCTCCGGGGCGATGGCGCGCACCACCAGGCCGATACGGTTGGCCGGGGTCTCATCGAGCGCCGGCGGCGCGGCGAAGGCGTCCTCCTCGGGCAGCTCGGCGATGGTGACCGAGAGGCTGATCCGCTCGCCACGACGCAGCACCCTGAGTTCGGCCTGCTCACCGATCGGCGTCACCCCGACCAGCGGCGGCAAGGCGCTGGAGGTGAGCACGTCCTTGCCGTCGAAGGCGAGGATCACGTCGCCCGGGCGCAACCCGGCCGCCGCCGCCGGGCTGTCGGCCAACACCTCGGCGACCAGCGCGCCGCGCGGCTGCTTGAGGCCGAAGCTCGCGGCCAGTTCGCGGGTGACGTCCTGGATCATCACCCCGAGCCAGCCACGGGTCACGCGCCCCTTGGTCTTGAGCTGTTCGATCACATCCATGGCGACATCGATCGGGATCGCGAACGACAACCCCATGAAACCGCCGGTGCGGCTGTAGATCTGGCTGTTGATGCCGACCACGCGGCCATCGAGATCGAACAGCGGCCCCCCTGAGTTACCGGGATTGATGGCGACATCGGTCTGGATGAAGGGGACATAGTTCTCCGAGGGCAGGTTACGCCCCTTGGCGCTGACGATACCGGCGGTGGCCGAGGACTCGAAGCCGAAGGGCGAGCCGATCGCCAGCACCCATTCACCGACCTGGAGATCCTTGGAGGAACCGATGCGCACCGCCGGCAGGCCCTCGGCGTCGACCTTGAGCAGCGCGATATCGCTGCGCTTGTCGGTGCCGACCAGATCGGCGACGAACTCGCGCCGATCGCTGGTACGCACCACGATCTCGTCGGCGCCCTCGACGACATGCGAGTTGGTCATCACGAAGCCGTCGGAGGAGACGATGAAGCCGGAACCGAGCGAGCGCGACTCGATGTCGTCGGGCAGCTCGCCCTCCTCGCCGAAGAAGCGGTCGAAGAAGTCGCGCAGCGGCCCCTCGTCGGGCAGGTCGGGGATGGTGAAGCCGTGCATCTCGGAGACCGAGGACGTGTGCTGCTTGGTGCTGATGTTGACCACCGAGGGGCCGTTCTCGGCAACCAGGCTGGCGAAGTCCGGCAGGGTACGCCCGACGGCCATCCCCGGCGCCAGGGCGCAGCAGAGCAAGGTGGTCAGAGCGAGCGAGAGACGGGGTTTCGAGCGCATGGTTGCTCCTCAATGATTCATCGGCGCGGCCGGGGCCGCTTGGCTGGCGGGTTCGCGGGCGCCTGGAGCGACGGGCGCAATCAGCCGTCAGGGCTCGAGCAAGGTCACCCGCAGCGGCTCGGCGCCGAGACGACGGATCACCTCCGGCTGGCGTGATGGATCCCGGGCCAGGGCACGACTGTAGCCGCGAAGCCACACCAGTGCGAGAGTAAGACCCAAACCGGCCCCGAGCAACCCCAGCGGATCGGACGCGGCGCCACCGAGTGCGTTTCCCGCCACGGCACCGAGCACCAGCCCCAGGGTCGGCGCCAGATAGGCCGCGAGCGAGAGCCGAAGCACGCCCTGAGCCGAGATCGCCAGGACCACCTCGTCGCCGACCTCGACCCCGATCCGATCACGTGCGCGGACCTCGGCGGCGCGCCGCGAGAACAGCCGCTCGAGCAACGATGTGCCACAGGCGCCACGCGCGGCACAACCGCCACAGACGCTGCGTCGCTGGGTCCGGACGCGAACGTGATCACCGTCGCGGGCGATCACCCGCCCCTGTTCTTCGATCATGGTTCAGTCCTCGGCGTGGCGGCGCACGCCCGCCACCGCCGCTTCCACGGTCGCGACCGGCACCTCGCCGACCGCGGTGATCTGATAACCGGCGCGCCAGGCCCCGGCGGCATGCACGGCACCGATGTTGGTCGCCCCCTCGAGCCCGGGGGTGGCCGTCCGTTCGACATAGATCGAGTAGGCCGAGAGCCGGTCGGTGAACAGGAAGTGCTCGAGCTCGCCGCCGTCGTCCTGTGGGATTCGGTGATGGGTCACCAGCTCGAACCCGGTGGGCTGATCGACGAACCGCCATTGCGGCGGCGGTTCGGTCACCGGCGCCTCGCGCACGCCCTGGGGCGCGGCCTCGGGCTCGGTGCCGTCGTCGGGGTGGAAGGTGACGGTGGCGAACATCAGCTGCTCGAGCGCCTGCTCGGAGCGGTCGATCAGATCGGATTTGAGCGGCAGCGCGGTCGCACGGTCGATATGGAAGCGATAGCCGTATCTCAGCGCATCGCGCGGGATGATGCCGATCACCTCGGTATCGCGCCCGGCCACCCGCCCCCGCCCCAACCGTTCGACACGATAGTGTTCGCCGAGGCGCTCGGGGTCGATGCCGTTGGTGTCGATCAGGCCGCCCCCGCCGCCGGCGCTCCGCACCGAGATGCCGTAGCCGTCACGCATGGTGCAGTTGACCCGCCGGGAGTCGCGCGAGAGCGCCCGCACCGGGCCGCTGAGCGCAACCAGACGCTCCTGGGTGTGACCGGCGGCGACACGATGGATCAGGTGCAGGGTCTCGAGCTGGTTGTCATGGAGATAGACCAGGGTGCCCTCGTAGCTGAGCGCGCGCAGCGCCTCGGACATCCGGTCGAGCAACTCGGCGACCGGCGCATCGGAGCGCATGCGCGCCTGCTCTCCCGACGCCCCGGCCAGGGGCGTGCTCAGACACAGCAGGAGCAGGCAGACCCGACCGGTCGACCGGGGACTAGCGAGGCGATTCATAACCGACGAAGGTCGCATAAGGCAGCATGCCCTTGGCCCCGCTGGCGGAGGCCGTGTCTTGATGAGTGACCAGGAACAGATCGAGCTTGTTGGCGAGATCCGGGCGATCGATGCCCCAGCGCCCGTCGCCGACGGTGACCACCGCAGGCGGCGGTGCCTGATGCTGCGCCGTGGCCGGGAAGCCGCCCTCGAGCCGGTCGCCGCCCTGGAGAAACAGCGGCGGCACCGCGAACACCGCGACGAAGGCCGCGGCGGCGGCCAGCGCCATCCCCGCTGCCGGCGCCAGCGCGCGGCGCGGCTGGAAGCGATGGCGCTGATGGAACACCAGGGCATCGGCCACCACCTGCTCACGCACCGCATCGGCCACCCCGGCGCACGACGGATCGAGTCGCTCGCCGCGGATGGCGTGACCGATCATCTGATAGCGCGCCCAGGTCTGGCGCAACGCGTCATCGTGCGCCAGCGTGTCGAGCAGGCGCCCGGCGCTGGCGGAGTCGAGTTCGCCGTCTTGGAGTTCGGAAAGTCGTTGTCTTAGCTCGGTCATTGGTTCACGCCTGCGCTGGGTTCTGTCGCTGTCTCGGCCTTGCACCCGAGGTTCACGCGTCATCGCGCGAGCCGAGCGCTGGGCCACCCAAGGCCCGAACGGACATGCCGCACGGGCGGTTGACGCCCATATTCAGGGCTTGAGCAACGGACGCAATCGCTTGTCGATCGCGTCACGCGCCCGAAAGATGCGCGAGCGCACGGTGCCGATCGGGCACTCCATGGCATTGGCGATCTCCTCATAGCTCATGCCCTCGAACTCCCGCAGCATGATCGCCGTGCGCAGGTCATCGGGCAGGTCGTCGAGCGCGGCCTGGACCGTGCGCGCGATCTCGTCGCCGAGCAGCTCACGCTCGGGCGTGGCGCCATCGCGCAACCGCCCGCCGCCCTCCATCTGCTCGGCCACCTCGGCCTCGACATCGCCACCCGGCGGGCGCCGCCCCTGGGCGACGAGATGATTCTTGACGGTGTTGACGGCGATCCGGTAGAGCCAGGTGTAGAAGGCGCTCTCTCCGCGAAACCCCGGCAAGGCGCGATAGGCCTTGAGGAAGGACTCCTGGGCGACATCCATCACCTCCGCCGGGTCGCGCAGATAGCGCGAGATCAGGTTGGAGATCTTCTGCTGGTACTTCAGCACCAAGAGGTCGAAGGCGCGTTTGTCACCGGCCTGGGCGCGCTCGACCAGCTCCTGATCGGCCTGACGCTCAGACATGGGTCACGACCGCCGGTCCCCCGACCATCGGCTCCGTTGGCATGGACAGCTCCCCGGTTAGGAAGTTCTTCGGACAGGGCCGCAAAAATCCGACCCCGACCGTGCGAATCAAAGCATGCAATCCTGACCGGAATCGCTCGAAGCGGCAAGTCCGTGCAACGCTCACGGCCCCATCGATCGGTCGCCGCCATCGTCACGACACGGCAGTGGCACGGCGTGCGGACTGGATTTCCCGACCCCGGCGGCATAAAAATGAAGGCTGCCCCGCGCCGCGGCGTGGAGACGACTCCGGCCCCGAGCACCTCCCGAGACCGGCGTTGAACCATCCCTGTTCCCTATTGCAGCGAGTCCCGACCATGCCAGCAACCGTTCATCGTCATGACGTCCTCATCCTCGGCAGTGGTGCCGCGGGGCTCAGTCTCGCGCTGCGACTCGATCCCGATCTCTCGGTCGCGGTGGTCTCCAAGCGCGAGCTGGTCGAGGGCAGCACCCTCTACGCCCAGGGCGGCATCTCGGCGGTGCTCGACGAGCACGATTCGATCGAGTCGCACGTCCAGGACACCCTCAAGGCCGGCGCCCATCTGTGCGATCGCGAGATGGTGCGAATGGTCGTCGAGCGCGGCCCCGACAACATCCGCTGGCTGCTCGACCAGGGTGTCGAGTTCACCCGCGACGAGGCCTATCAGAGCACCGGCGGCTACCACCTCACCCGCGAGGGCGGGCACTCGCACCGGCGCGTGGTCCACGCCGCCGACGCCACCGGGCGCGCGGTGGCGACCACGCTCGAGGCGCAGGTGCGCGAGCGCGCCAACGTCTCGCTCTACGAGCAGCACATCGCCGTCGACCTGATCACCACCAAACACCTGCCGGGCAGCCGCGATCATCGCTGTCTCGGCGCCTACATCCTCGATCTCGGCAACGGCCAGGTCGAGACCTTCATGGCCCGTTTCGTGGTGCTCGCCACCGGCGGGGCCAACAAGGTCTATCTCTACACCAGCAACCCCGACGTCTCCACCGGCGACGGCATCGCCATGGCCTGGCGCGCCGGGTGTCGGGTGGCGAACATGGAGTTCATGCAGTTCCACCCGACCTGTCTCTATCACCCCGAGGCGCGTTCCTACCTGATCACCGAGGCGCTGCGTGGCGAGGGCGCACGGCTGCTGCTGCCCGACGGCGAGCGCTTCATGCCGCGCTTCGACGAGCGCGCCGAACTCGCCCCGCGCGATA
The DNA here is from genome assembly GCF_003718675.1 of Marichromatium sp. AB32. Classification (NCBI taxonomy): domain Bacteria; kingdom Pseudomonadati; phylum Pseudomonadota; class Gammaproteobacteria; order Chromatiales; family Chromatiaceae; genus Marichromatium; species Marichromatium sp. AB32. The sequence continues at coordinate 13,778 of NZ_RHFJ01000050.1, read as the reverse complement.
TCGTCGCGCGCGCCATCGACCACGAGATGAAGCGTCTCGGCGCGCCCTGCGTCTATCTCGACATCTCCCACCGCCCGGCCGAGTTCATCATCGAGCACTTCCCGACCATCCACGCCCGCTGTCTCGAACTGGGGATCGACATCACCCGCGAGCCCATCCCGGTGGTGCCGGCGGCGCACTACACCTGCGGCGGGGTGATGGTCGACAGTCACGCCCGCACCGATCTGCCCGGGCTCTATGCCAGCGGCGAGACCGCCTACACCGGGCTGCACGGGGCCAACCGCATGGCCAGCAACTCGCTGCTCGAATGTCTGGTCTACTCCGAGCGCGCTGCCGAGGACATCGCCCGCCTGGCACCCAAGGTCGAGTTCGCTCCCGACGCGCCGGAGTGGGACGAGAGCCGGGTGACCGAGCCCGACGAGGAGGTGGTGGTCACCCACAACTGGGAGGAGCTGCGCCGCTTCATGTGGGACTATGTCGGCATCGTGCGCACCACCAAGCGGCTGCGTCGCGCCAAGCGCCGCGCCGACCTGCTCGCCCACGAGGTGATCGAGTACTATGCCAACTTCCGGGTGAGCAACGACCTCATCGAGCTGCGCAACCTGCTCGAGGTCTCCGACCTGATCATCCAGTCGGCGCTGCGCCGGCGCGAGAGCCGCGGGCTGCACTACACCCTCGACTTCCCGCGCCGCGACGCCTCGCAGCGCACCCCCACCATCCTCATCCCCGACCGCTACGTGCCGCGCGCCCGTCACTGAAGGATCCGGCGGGCAACACGCCGACCACGGCCGCAAGGGGTCGACCCGAATGCGCCTCGAATCACAGCGAGGCGCACCCATCGCCCCATATAATTAGGGAGTTAAGCCCACCACCCAGCACCAGGTCGGCACCCTCGCACGCGGTATGCCGACCGCGGCGCATCCTGCCCACCGCCCGGAGTCCAGCGCGCATGTCATCCCCGCACTCAGCCGCTCCCCGCCATCGCATCCGCGCGCCGCGCGGCATGACCGATGGCGAGCGTGGCGATCGAGCAGCAAGCACGCACCGCCTCGGGTGGCGAGCGCGATGAGCTGGACGCCGCGCCCGGCCTCATCGCTGCGTCATCTGCTGCCGCTGTTCGCACTGATCCTGGTGTTGCTGATCGGCGCCTTCTCGGTGCTGCTGTGGTGGATCCAGGAACAACGACTGCGCGAGATCGTCGCCGCCGACATCGACGAGATCGCGACCGTCTTCAACGCCGTCCTCGACGACCAGAGCGACTGGCTCGACGCCCTCGCCACCTCGGTGGCGATGGACACGACCACCCGCGAGGCGCTCGCCGCGCGTGATCCCGAGCGTCTCGATCGGCGCTGGCGTGCCCTGTTCGAGCGTCTGCGCATACGCAATGGACTCACCCACTTCTACTTCATCGGCGTCGATCGGCGCACCCTGCTGCGATTGCACGCCCCCGAGCGGGTCGGCGACCGGATCGACCGCTTCACCGCGCGCCAGGCCGAACGCGACGACAGCGACGCTCAAGGGCTCGAACTCGGCCCGCTCGGCACCTTCACCCTGAGGGCGATCACGCCGATCCACGATCGCGGACGCCGCATCGGCTATGTCGAGGTCGGCAAGGAGATCGAGGACATCCTCGCGGCACTGCACACCCCCACCGAGACCCGGCTGGCGGTGATCATCCGCAAGCAGCTGCTCGATCGCGCGCCCTGGGAGCAGGGCATGCGGCTGCTCGGACGCGAGGGCGACTGGGAGCGCCTGACCAACAGCGTCATCACCTACAGCTCACCGGGTGGCATCCCCGCCGGCCTGGATCACGCCATCGAGCAGATCGACCGCCCCGGTCACACGCAGCACGACCCCGGTCGCGAGCTGATGGTCGACGACACCCGCTGGCGGCTGTCGCTGCTGCCGCTGGACGATGTCGCCGGCCGACACGTCGGCGACCTGCTGCTGGCCCACGACCTCACCAGCGAGGCCAGCGCCTTCAGCCATCACATCCGTACCTGGGGACTGGTCACCATCTTGCTGCTGAGCGCGGCACTGAGCGCCAGCGGGCTGCTGGTGCGGGGGGCCAGGCGGCTGATCCGCCGCCAGCAGGCCGAACTGGTCGAGCACCAGGGACTGCTCGCCGCCACCCTGCGCTCACTCGGCGAGGGGGTGATCAGTACCGATGCCGACAAGCGCATCATCGACATCAATCAGACCGGCGAGCAGCTCACCGGCTGGATGGCCACCGAGGCACGCGGACGCCCGCTCGGCGACGTGCTGCTGCTGGTCGACCCCGAGACCCGCGACCCCCTCCCGCTGCCCAGCACCGCCACGGTCGAGCGCGCCACCGAGCAGGCGCTGCTGATCACGCGCAGCGGCAACGGTCGTCCGGTGGTCACCAGCAGCGCTCCCATCCGCAACGATCAGGGCCACACCCTGGGCGCGGTGATCGTGTTCCGCGACATGAGCGAGGCACAACGCATCCGGCACGAGCTCGAACTCAGTCGCGAACGCTACATGCTGGCGATCGACTGCAGCAGCGACGGCATCTGGGACTGGGACCTGCGCAACAATCAGGTCTTCATCTCCCCGCGCTGGAAGGAGCAGATCGGCTTTGCCGATGACGAGCTCGACAACGCATTCGAGAGCTTCGAGACACGACTCCACCCCGAAGACAGGCGCCGGATCCTCAATCAGCTCGCCAACTATCTGCAGCAGCCGCAGGACTCTTACGCCCTCGAGTTCCGGCTCAGACACAAGAACGGCAGCTATCGCTGGATCCTCTCGCGCGGCCGGGCGCTGTGCAACGCCCAGGGCGAGCCGTATCGAATGAGCGGCTCGCACACCGACATCAGCGCCCGCAAGGAGGCCGAGCGGACCATGGCGATGCTCTCGGCCGCGGTCGAGCACAGCGACGACCTAGTCGCCATTCGCGACCCGGAGCTGCGCGTGATCGCCGCCAACCCGGCCTTCGCCCAGGCCGTCGGCGTGGACTCCACCGGGCATCTGGTCGGGCGCACCGATGCCGAGCTGCTCGGCATCGCCCCCGACGAGGAGCCGGCGCGCTCACTCATGGCCGACGAGCGCCGCGCCCAGTTCCTCCCCGCGGGCGAGCACATCGTGCGCGAGCACGATGCCCGGCTCGCCAGCGGCGAGACCCGTACCCTGCTGACCAAGAAGTACCCGATCTACGACCACGACCAGCGACTGATCGGCACCGGCACGCTGTCGATCGATATCAGCGCCCGCAAGCGCACCGAGGATGCATTGCGCGAGACCAACGCGGCGCTCAAGGCAGCGATCGAACGCGCCAACGCCATGGCCAACCGCGCCAAGATGGCCAGCCGCGCCAAGAGCCGCTTCCTGTCGAACATGAGCCACGAGATCCGCACCCCGATGAACGGGGTCATCGGCATGCTCGGACTGCTGCGCGAGAGCCCGCTCAACGCCGATCAGCAGCGCTATCTCGAGATCGCCCAGCACAGCGGCGAGGGGCTGCTCAAGATCATCAACGACATCCTCGACTTCTCCAAGGTCGAGGCCGGCAAGCTCGAGCTCGAACGCATCGACTTCGACTTCGGCGAACTGCTCGACGACTTTGTCGCGACCATGGCGCTGCACGCCCACGAGAAGGCGTTGGAGCTGACCTGCACGGCGGCGCCGGATATCCCCACGGCGCTGCGCGGCGACCCCGGGCGTGTGTTGCAGATCCTCACCAACCTGGTCGGCAACGCGATCAAGTTCACCGAGCATGGCGAGGTCGCGGTACGCGCCACGCTGCTCGGATGCGATGCGCACCAGGTCAGAGTGCGCCTGGCGGTCCGTGACACCGGTATCGGCATCCCGCACGACAAGCGCAAGCGGCTGTTCCACGGCTTCTCCCAGGTCGATCCGTCGAACACCCGCCGCTACGGCGGCACCGGACTGGGGCTGGCGATCACCAAGCAACTGGTCGAGCTGATGGGCGGCGAGCTCGGCCTCGAGAGCACCTTCGGGCAGGGCTCGATCTTCTGGTGTGACCTGCCCCTGGCGCGCCAGCAGGGGCCGGAGGCGGAGCGCCACCCACCGCAGCCCTCGGCGCGGCTGCGCGACACACGGGTGCTGGTGGTCGACGACAACCGCCACACCCGTGAGTTGATCGCCGCACAGCTCGGCGACTGGGGGCTGGCCAGCGCCGCGGCCGGCGACGGCGACCAGGCGCTGACACAACTCCACCAGGGTGTCGCTCAGGAGCGCCCCTTCGCCATTGCACTCATCGACGTGAACATGCCGGACATGGACGGTATCGCCCTGGGCGAGGCGATCAGGGCCGAGCCGGCGCTGGCCGGAACCGCACTGGTGATGATGACCGCGCTCGGCATCGCCCGCGAGACCGAGCGCTGTACCCGTCATGCCCTCGGCCTTCAGCTGACCAAGCCGGTGCGCCAGCGCGAGTTGCTCGACGCGCTGGAGCAGACGCTGAGCCGCCCCGCAGATCAGCCACGCCCAGCCGCATCGCCCGCTCGCCGCGAGCGCCATCCGGCGCGACTGCTGCTTGCCGACGACAATCTCACCAACCAGCAGGTGGCACTCGGCATCCTCGGTCACCTCGGCTTCGACGCCGACTGCGTGAGCGACGGTCGCCAGGTCCTCGAGGCGCTCGCCGCGCGTCACTACGACCTGCTGCTGCTCGATGTACAGATGCCGCTGCTCGACGGACTCGAGACCACCAGGCACATTCGCGACCCGGCGCAGGGCTTGCTCAACCGCGACATCCCGATCATCGCCATGACTGCGCATGCGCTCGAAGAGGATCGGGAGCGCTGCCTGCAAGCCGGCATGAACGACTACCTGGCCAAGCCGATCGACCGCAAGGCGCTGGCCGCAGCACTCGAGCGCTGGCTGCCGCGGCAGGCGCTCGCCCCCCCCGGGGCCCCTCCGGTCCTCGACACACCGGCGCTGATGGAGGGGCTGATGGCCGACCGCGCGCTCATCCATCAGGTGATCGAGACCTTCCTCGACGACATCCCCAGACAGCTCGCCTCGCTCGGCCGGCAGCAGCAACGGCGCGATCTCGCCGCCTGCGCCCATCACGCCCAGCACATCGAGAGCGCAGCCGCCAGCCTCGGCGCCAGACAGCTGGCCGAGGCGGCCGCCGAACTCGAGACGGCCTGTCGCTGCGCCAGCGACCCCGCAACGTTCGCCGCATCGCTCGGCGCCGTCGAGACGGCCTTCACCGATCTCCGCGCAGCCCTGACCCGACTCCAAGACACCCTGCTCCAGGAGCATCATCATGTCAGTTGACCCACTTGCGCCTCGCCGTCAGGAGGTCGCGCTGCCACAGGGCCTCGACCAGGCCAGCCGGGACCCGATGCCGCCCTGGAGTCGCGAACTCTGGACACGAACCTTCGACGCCCTGCCCGACATGATCGCGCTGATCGACCATCAGCGACGTATCCTGCGCGTCAACCGCGCCATGGCCGAACAGCTCGGCTGTACCCCCGAGTCGCTGATCGGTCGCCCCTGCTACGCGGTGGTCCACGACACCGACGCCCCGCCACACGCCTGCCCGCTCAGCCGCACCGAGCAAAGCGGCGAGAGCGCCACCGCCGAACTCTACGAGCCGCGGCTGGGCGGTCATCTCAGCATCACCACCACGCCGCTACACGACGCCGACGGCGAGCTGGTCGGCTATGTCCATGTCGCCCACAACGTCACCGATCGTCAGCTGGTGCGCGAGCAGCTCTATCTCCGCCTCGAGTGGCAGCGGCTGATCATGGACCTGTCGATGCGCTTTCTCACCACCCCGAGCGAGCAGCTCGAGGGGGCGATCCACGACGCCCTGGCCAAGGTCGGCACCTTCATCGGTGCCGATCGCGCCTGTCTCCATGAGCGCGCCCCGGGGGGCGACGAGCCAAGGCGCATCGCCGCCTGGTGCAACCTCGAAGAACGCTCCGCGACACCGACCATGCGCTGGCTCTCCTGGTCGATGATCGAGCCGCTGCTCTGCCAGCGTCACGACGGACCGCGCTTCCTGTTCACCACCCGCGAGGGCCTCGCCGCCGACGACCCGTTGCGCGCACAGCTCCAGGGCCACGGCATCCACACCCTGTTGCTGCTGCCGCTGCGCGACACCCGGGGCTGTCATGGGTTCATCGCCTTCTGCACGGCGCAACCCGACAAGCACTGGGCCGAGGCCGAGATCGACCTGCTGATCCTGCTCACCGAGCTGTTGCTCAACGCGCTGCGGCGCAAGAAACGCGAGGATGACCTGCGTCAGGCCCGCCTCCAGGCCGAGCAGGCCGCTCGCGTCAAGAGCGCCTTCCTGGCCAACATGAGCCACGAGATCCGCACCCCACTCAACGGCATCATGGGCATGAGCGACCTGCTGCTCGACACCCCGCTGACCTTCGAGCAGAAGCGCTATACCGAGATCCTGCGCGCCAGCGGCGAGAGCCTGCTGTCGCTGATCAACGGCGTGCTCGACCTGTCGAAGATCGAGGCCGGCAAGCTCGCGTTGCAGCACGAGCGCTTCGAACCGCGCCCCCTGATCGAGGACATCGCCGAGATGCTCGCCTTCCGCGCGCAGGAGAAGGGGCTGGAGCTGACCTATCACCTCGCCGAGCTCGAGCGGCACGCCTTCCGCGGCGACGCCGACCGGCTGCGCCAGGTGCTCATCAATCTCGTCGGCAACGCCATCAAGTTCACCGACCGCGGCGAGGTACGGATCCACGCCCGTCAGCTCGATGCCGCTGGCGCGATCCGCTTCGAGGTCGCAGACACCGGCATCGGCATCGCCGCCGAGGACCAGCAGGTCCTGTTCGAGGCCTTCACCCAGCGCGACACCTCGCACAGTCGACGTTATGGAGGTACCGGACTGGGACTGGCGATCTCGAAGCAGCTGGTGGAGCTGATGGGCGGGCGCATCGGCGTCGACAGCACCCTCGGCGAGGGCGCCTGCTTCTGGTTCGAGCTACCGCTGGAGATCGACGACAGCGCACCGTCTCCGCCGTGCCCCGCGATCGGCGCGCGCCTGCTGATCGTCGACGATCATGCACCCAGTCGCCAGCTCGCCGGCGAGCTGCTCACCCGCTGCGGCTGCCGCCACAGCGCCGCCCATACCGCCGCACAGGCACTCGGTCTGCTGCGCCAGGCGCTACGCGCCGGCGACCCCTACCAGGCGGTGCTGATCGACCTCTCGCTGGCCGCCGAGAGCGACGGCTGCACGCTCGACGAACAGATCGGCGCCGACCCCCTGCTTGCCGATACCGCGCGCGCACTGATGGTGCCGCTCAGTCGTCACGACATCCCGAGCCGTCCCGACTGCCGCTTCGATCACTACTTCACCAAGCCCTTGCGCGCCGAGCACCTGCGCCAGGGACTCGAGCGGATGCTGCGCGCCGACGAGACATCGCCGCCGATCCAGCCTCGCGCAGCCGTGCCGCCACGCCCGACGTCGCGCCGGATCCTGCTGGTCGAGGACAACCCCACCAATCAGGTCGTGGCCCGCGGCCTGCTCGCCAGGCTCGGTCATCCCGAGGTCGATCTCGCCCGTGACGGCCATGGCGCGCTCACGGCACTCGCCGGCGCGCACTACGACCTGGTGATCATGGACTGTCAGATGCCGGAGATGGACGGCTTCGAGACCGCCCGACGGATCCGCGACGGCGAGGCCGGGGCCGAGACCGCGCAGATCCCCATCGTGGCGATGACCGCGCTCGCCCAGGAGGGCGATCAGGCGCGCTGTCTGGCCGCCGGGATGAACGCCCATCTGGCCAAGCCGATCCAGCCGCAGACGCTCGCCGCAGTGCTCGAGGCGCAGTTCGCCGAGGCCCCGTCACCGCCCCCCGCAGCCGCCGCCGAGGACGAGACGGAGGTGTTCGTCGCCGCCGAGCTGCTCGAACGGATGATGCACGATCGCGAGATCCTGCTGGAGGTCATCCCCCAGTTCCTCAGCGACCTGCCCGAACGCATCACCGAACTCGGCGCCGCACTCGATGCCGGCGACCTCAGTGAGGCGGCGTTCAAGGCGCACAGCATCAAGGGCATGGCCAGCAATCTGTCCGCCCCGGCGCTCGAGCAACAGGCGTTGAGACTCGAGCAACACGCGCGCGGCGATGCGCTGGAGCAGGCACGCGGGGCGTTCGCCGCGCTCGGCGAGGCCTTCGGCGTGCTCGCACAGACGCTCGAGACCTGGATGCAGGGACTCTAGCCCGTCGTCGAACGGGCGGCGAGCGCGGCCAGATAGCGCTCGCACTCGACCGCAGACAGCGGTCTGGAGAAGAAGAAGCCCTGCGCCAGCCGACACCCGTTCACGCGCAGGAAGTCACGCTGGCGCGCCGTCTCCACCCCCTCGGCGAGGACATCGAGCGAGAGGCTCTCGGCCAGCGCGATGATCGCCTTGGTGATGGCCACGTCGCTGGCGTCCTCGGGCAGCTCGGAGACGAAGGAGCGGTCGATCTTGAGCTTGGTGAAGGGCAGGCGCTTGAGATAGCTCAGCGAGGAGTAGCCGGTGCCGAAGTCATCGAGCGCCACCTTGATACCGAGTGCGCGCAGCCGTTCGAGCTGGGGGATGACCTGATCGGAGGCGCGCATCATCACCGACTCGGTGACTTCGAGTTCGAGCTGCCCGGCGGCGAGTCCGCTCTCGCGCAGACTGCGCTGGATCAACTCGAGCAGCTCATGGTCGGCGAACTGCTTGGTCGAGAGATTGACGCACATCATCGTCTCCGCCGACAACAACCCGGCATCACGCCACTCGGCCATCTGCCGGCATGCCTCGGCCAGCACCCAGCGCCCGAGCGGCACGATCAATCCCGACTCCTCGGCCAGCGGGATGAACTTGCCCGGCGCCACCAGACCGAGTTCCGGGTGCTGCCAGCGCACCAGCGCCTCGAGCCCGTGCAGTCGCTCGCCATTGAGCTCGAGCTGCGGCTGGTAGTGCAGCACGAAGGACTCCTCGGCCAGCGCCTGGCGCAGACTGCCCTCGAGCAGCACCTGCTCGAAGGCGTGCGCGGTCAGCTCCTCGGTATAGAAGTCGAAGGTGCCGCCGCCCCCGGCCTTGGCGCGATAGAGCGCGGCATCGGCGTTGCGGATCAGGTCGTCGCCGCTGGCACCGTGTTCGGGGTAGCGACTGATGCCGATGCTCGCGCCGAGCACCAGATTGTGTCCCTGCAGTTCGAACGGCGTGGAGAAGGCGCCGATGATCCGCTGGGCGACGCCGATGACCTGATCGCTCCCCCGCAACCCGCGCAGGATCACGCCGAACTCGTCGCCGCCCATCCGCGCCAGGGTGTCGCCCGGCGCGAACAGCCCCCGCAACCGGTTGGCGACACGCTTGAGGATACGGTCGCCATCGCTGTGATCGAAGCTGTCGTTGATGTGCTTGAAGCGATCGAGATCGACGATCAGCACCGCCAGCTCGTCGCCCTGCACCCGGGACTGCTCGATGGCAAAGGTCAGACGCTCGGAGAACAGCGCGCGATTGGGCAGCCCGGTGAGCAGGTCATAACGGGTGAGCTGGGTATTGGCCTGATCGCTCGCCTCGAGCCTGGCGAGCAGGTGCAGTCGCTCGGTGATCTCGCGCGAGGCCTCGATGATGCCGACGATATGGCCGTCATCGTCGTAGAGCGGGCTGGCGGCGACCTCGAAGCTGCGCTCCCTGCCGTCCTTGTCGGTGCGGTGATGCACCACCTTGCACGGCGCCCTGGTGTCGAGGATGCGCTGCAGCGGACAGGGGTTGCGGGCATCGCCGCAGGGTTCATCCCTGCCCTGCCACAGCTGGTGGCACCTGAAGGCGTTCGGCGCCAACCCGATGGTGCGCATCAGCTCACGCGCGCACTGATTCATCCGCAACACCTGGTAGTCGAGCCCGATCACCAGGATCGGTTCGTCGATCCCGTCGATCACATGCTGGAGGAAGGTCCGCTCCTCGCGCAACGCCCGGGCACGGGCCAGGGTCTGTACCGACATCCGATTGAACGCCCGCGCCAGCTCGTCGAGTTCGTCGTGCCCGTCGCAGGGCAGCGGTGCCACCTCGCGCTCCACGGCCAGGGCGTGAGCGGCATGCTCCAGCCGTGTCACCTTGTCGACCACGAAGCGCTGCAGCAGGATGCCGCCGGCGAGCAGCATCAACGGGAAGATCAGCAAGTGGTCGAGTACCGAGCTGAGCCAGGCCGCATCGGTCCGGCGCTCGACCGAGGCGCCCGGGATGCGCACGCTGAGGATGCCGCGCAGCTCGCCCGCGCGATAGCCGAATCCGCCCTGGTAGTGCTCGGCGATGGCGGGCGGGGCGGCGGCACGGTCACCGTGACAGCCGAGACAGGCCGGCTCGACCCAGATCGGCCGCGCATAGTGATAGATGCGCTGGCCATCGGCATCGTTGAGCGCGACCAGACGATCGGCGACCTCGGGCGAGCGCTCGAAGAAGCGGATCGCCTCGATCTCGTCGGCATCGGCCTGATGGGCCGGATTGCGCGCGCGCAGGCTCACGGTGCTGAAACGCAGCGCGCTCGGGACCTGTTCCTGAACCGCCTCGGCCAGACGGTCGATCGCCGGCGTGGGCAGGAAACCGGCTTGCCACGAGGGGTCGCCCGACGGGGTGAGGTAGTGGACCCGGTGGGCCGCCAGCAGCACCGTATGCAGGGTACGGGCATCGTCGCGCACCTGATCGAGCATGAACTGACGCAGCGTACGGTGGTGGTCGAACTGCAGGGCGAGAAAACCGATCAGGACCACGATACCGACCCCCAGCCACAGCTTGAACTGCAGTCGTGACAGGTGAATTCGGCTCATCTCGGTCTCTCAAGCATGGTCTTCTCGTTCTCGACACGGGACACCTTCCGCACTCGCCGCTGCGGGCGCCGAGCCGCGCCCGGCACCAAGACGCCGAGCGGCGCCGACCCCGAATGAATGGGGAACGAGTCATGCAAAGGTATGTCACATCCGGTGAGCGCGACAACCCGCCTGGGTCAGCTGAGCGGTGATTCTGCGACATCCGTCCGTCACCGCCGCCGACAGCACATCGGTGAGCGACCACGACAGGGAGGGAATGGGGCGCTACCAGCGATAGTGTGCCTCGACCCGCGAGCCGCTGGCATCGATGCTGACCGACTCGCACAGTCCGCGCACCAGGGTCAGGCCGCGTCCCCAGGGACAGGCGGCATCCGGAGCGGTGAAGTGCTCGGTATCGAGGGCGAAGCCGGTGCCGCTGTCGGCAACCGAGACCACCACCTCACCACCGCCCTCGACCGGAGTGAAACCGACCTCGACCCGCACCCAGCCGTGACAGCCCTCGGCCAGCCGCGTGGCTCGCTCGCGGTAATACTGCTCGAAGCCATCGGCGGTCCGTTTCATCCGCGACGAGAGTCCCAGCACGCCGTGCTCGAGGGCGTTGGCATAGAGTTCGGCGAACACCGTCTCGAGCGCGCCCTCCTGGGCCTCGAGCCCGTCGAGCAGCCCGAGCGGACCGAGCGCGGCGCGCAACGAGGGCGGATTGCCGATCTGGCCGTCGCGCAGCTCCAGCGACCAGCGCCAGCTGCCACTGCTGCCACGTACCAGCTGGCCGTTGGAGACCGGCACGGTGGCGGCATCGAGCGGACACTCGAGCAGGGCGATGTCGTCGAGCTGTTCGGTCTGCTCGCAGTGACGATCGAGCGCCTCGATCAACGCCGGCAGCAGCGACACCCCGGGTTGCCAGCCGTGCAGCAGCTCCATCAGGCCACGCTCGATGAACATCCGCCCCTCGCGATCGAGCGCCTCGAGCAACCCGTCGCTCATCAGCAGCAGACGATCGCCGGGTGAGAGCGCCACCCGGTGGTGCTGCTCGCGCATCGGGAACTCGGCCTGGATCCCCAGCGGCAAGGCGTGCGAGGAAAGTTCGACCAGTGCCTCGTGGGTACGCAACCAGCCGCTCGGCATGCCGCCGTTCCACCAGAACAGGGTATCGCCTGTGGCCGAGATCGAGATCAGCACCGCGGCCATGAAGCGATCGGCCGGCAACACCTGGTGGAGCTTGCGGTTGATCGCGGCGAGCACCCGGGCGTCATCGGCGCCGCGGCGGGTCATGGTATGGAAGATATCGGCCACCGGCAGGGCGCCGAAGGCGGCGGCCAGACCATGACCGGTGAAGTCGCCGAGCAGGATGCGCAGCCCGCCGTCGGGCAGGCGCTGGGTGAGCACCAGGTCGCCGTTGAACAGTGCCGCCGGGCGTTGCAGCAGCGCCAGGCGTTCGACCTCGACGTTGCGGTTGCCGACGGCATAGCTCAGCACCCGCTCGGCGAGCGCCTGCTCCTCGTGCTCGCGCTCGAGCAGTTCGGCGAGGGCGAGCTTCTGCGCCGCCAGACGCCGGTGCAGATCACGCACCCGCTCCATCGCCCGGATCCGCGACTTGAGCACCCCGAGACTGAAGGGCTTGGAGAGGAAGTCGTCGCCGCCAGCGGCGATGCAGCTGGTCATCGACTCCTCGTCGCTCAAGGCGGTGAGGAAGATCACCGGCACGAAGTCCATCCCCGAGAGCTGCTTGATTCGCGTCGTCGTCTCCAGGCCGCTGAGCCTCGGCATCATCACGTCCATGAAGACGATGTCGGGACGCTCGTCGACGAACAGCTCGAGCGCCACCTCGCCACTGAGCGCCTCGAGCGTCCTGAAGCCCTCGCGCTGCAGCATCCGCGACAACAGACGGCAGTTGGCAAGCTCGTCATCGACGATCAGCGCGGTACCGCGCTGCTCTCGTGGGCTGTCACCGACCGCGCCGGTGGTGGATACATCCATCGCTGCTGCCCCCGGCCGCTCAGTCGAAGGCGAACAGACGATCGAAGTTGGCGATCTTGAGCACTCGCATCACATCGCCCTGGGCGTTGATGATGCGGACCTGGGCACGCTCGCCGCCGGCGTGCTCGCGCAGCAGCAGCAACATCCCCAGTGCCGAGCTGTCGAGATAGCTCGCATCACCCAGATCGACCACGAAGCGCATGGTGGTCGGCGAGAGATCGCGATAGGCATCGCGAAAGATCTTGTGCAGCGAGAAGTCGAAACGACCCTCGATGCTGATGGTGACCTCGGAGTGGGTTTCATCGACTTGGCGTTTGACAGACATGAGCTTTAGAGCACCTGGGTTGACCGCTGGCGCGCACCGGGCGGTGCCTCCAGCATGAGTGGGAAGGCGGCGCAACGACGGTCAATGTGAGCGCTCCCCCGGCGCCCTCCCCCGTGCGGCCTTGAGCAGCGCGTCGGCGATCGCGTGCAGCGGCAGCACCGCGCTCGCCGCGCCACGCTTGACCGCCTCGCCGGGCATGCCCCAGACCACGCTGGAGGCCTCATCCTGCGCGACAGTATAGACACCGAGCTCGTGCAACCGCTTGAGACCGGCGGCGCCATCGGCGCCCATGCCGGTGAGCAGCGCGGCGCAGGCATTGGTGCCGGCGGCGCGGGCGACCGAGTCGAACAGCACATCGACACTCGGGCGATGGAGGTTGACCGGCGGCTGATCGTTGATCCGGCAGACATAGCGCGCGCCATCGCGGGCGAGCTGCAGGTGGCGATCGCCAGGGGCGATATAGACGTGTCCCGGCATCATCCGATCGCCCTCGGCGGCCTCCTTGACCACCAACCCGGTCTGGCGATTCATCCGCTCGGCGAAGGCGGCGCTGAAGCCGGGCGGAATGTGCTGGACGATGGCAATCCCCGGCGCATCCGGGGGCAACCGCATCAGCACCTCGTGGATCGCCTCGGTGCCGCCGGTCGAGGCGCCGATCGCGATGATCCGGTCGGTGGTGCGGTAATGGCGCAGCACCGGCGGCCGCGGCGGCGCGGCC